>JBKECC010000096.1:0-4916 GCA_047974135.1 Campylobacteraceae bacterium
ACGAAAATTAATAATTTGTCAAAATCTCCCATTTATAAAAGCTTTATATTTTTTTCAACAAAAGTAAAAAAAAACCTATCAAAACCATTTGAGAAACGTATTTTATCTTCAATGTTATAACTTCTATATTCTTTTTTTAATTTATGTTTTGTATGAGTTTTGATTGGTTTTTCACGACTCTTTTCTTTAAAAATTGTCTTTTTTTTAAAAAGATTTTTGTATATCTCTCTGCCTTTAATCTGTGAAATATTTTGTTTTTTATAGATTGAGTAAATCTTCCTATCACCACTTGCCAAATGTGTTAAAATCTCTTTTGTATCATCACAAAAAGTGTACTTTTTGCCAAGAGTTTTAAAGGGGAGTAAAATCTCGGTTTTTATGGCTTCTTTAATGCCCAGTTTTGTATTAAAATCTTTAGGATATCCATCAAAAATAGAGTAAAATTCTATCAGCTCTTCTGTATCAAGATGTGAATTTGTATTGTAAAAATCTCTTAATTTTTTGATTTCGTTAGCCTTTACATGAGAGTCGTTAAAAAAGACAATTTCTTGTCTTTTTTAGACTCGGAACCAAGTGCTATGTATCTTAAGGTACAGCACGCGAAGTTATGTTGTTTTACAAAATAAATAATGGCTTTCAAGATATATGGCTTTCCAATGAGAGATATTTTTGCAAATTTTCATAACAGTTTTGTGCATCCACAAACCCATTATCATAAGTATCTTTTAACTTCTTTTTATCTCTTTCAACTCTTTTTGCACTTAAAGCTTTCTTTGGTCTAATAACAAAAATTTCGCCATTTTCTTCAAGTATATTTACCTCTTCAACTGTTTTATTGTAATCAAAATCTCTTCTTTGCATAGCCTCTTTCAGACCTTTAAACTTTGGATAAAAAAGTGAGATTAGCCATCCAAAACGAAATGGAGATTTTTTATACTCTTTTGGCTGAGTTAAGATATAAATATATTTTTGTACATCAAGTTTCTTTGAAAAAATAAGAGGAATAGCATCACTAATACCGCCATCAAAAAGAGATTTACTTTCATATTTGACTGGCTTTGATATAAAAGGCAAAGAGCAAGAAGCTTTTAAAATTTGCAAAAACTCTTCTTTGTTTTTAAAGCTGTCATAATAGAGAGGTTTTCCGCTTACACAATCAGTAGTAACTGCAGTAAATTTTGTTTTGCTCTTAGTAAAAGCATCAAAATCAAAATAATCAATACTTTTTGGAATTTCACCAAATATAAAATCCATCCCAAAAAGATCCCCACCAAAAAACCATCTTTTATAAGAGAGATATCTTGCATCATCTATCATTTTATATGGAATATCAAAGTTTCTTCTAGGTTGATTTGATATGTAACTTGCTCCATTGCAAGCGCCCATAGAGACTCCAACTACCTCATCAAATAAAAGATTTTTGGAAGCAAAAAAGTCGAGAACTCCAGCGGAGTACAAACCTCTAAGTCCGCCACCCTCTAAAATCAGTGCAACTTTACTCAAGATACTTTCCTAATTTTAATCTTCTTTACATGTAAACTATTTTTACTATTTTAACAACTATTTTATTATATTTGCCAAATTCTATAAAGAGGAATATGAATAATTTTTGGGCATAAAAAAACCCTTTGAGCCAAAAGACTCAAAGGGTAATAAAAAACGTATAAAATTCAAATTTTAATTAATAAGATCTTCTTGGTTTTTCTTCACGAGGTTTAGCTTCATTTACACGAAGACTTCTTCCACCTACGTCTTTATTATTTAGTTGCTCAATAGCTTCTTGAGCAGCAGCAGCATCTTCCATCTCAACAAATGCAAATCCTTTAGATCTGTTTGTATCTCTATCTATTACGATCTTTGCACTAATAACTTTTCCAAATTTTGCAAAAACTGCCTCAAGCTCACCCTCAGTCATTTTGTATGACAAATTTCCAACGTAAATGTTCACGCTAAATACCCTTGTAAAAATATCTTGACATTTTTGTTATGTCAATGAAGAACATTACCCATTTAATTATTAAAGTTTGATTTACTGAAAAAAAAATTTTAAAAATATTTTAAAATAAAAATTTATGTGTTTCTTTTTTACTCAATTTTTATTTAGGCTAAAGCTTTGTTTTTTTATACTTTTTTTGTCACAAATCGAGCAATTCAATTGTTCCATAAAATTTAGTAAAAAACTTATATATTGACTTTTAATTTTATTTATGGTATTAACAGCATTCAAACATCGCATTTACTGTATTAATAATTTCATAAGTTACTTTTTGATATAGTCGTGAACTTTTTTTGAAAAAAGTAAACCAAATTATAAGGGTTTATTCATGGAATTATACAAAAGTTACAAAGATAACTGTGGCTTTGGACTACTTGCAAATATTAACAATATACCAACTCACGAAACGGTAAAAGATGCTATAACATCTCTTGAAAACATGATTCACAGAGGCGCGATTGCTGCTGATGGAAAAAGTGGTGATGGAAGTGGATTTTTATTTTCATTGCCTGTTGACTTTATGAAAGAGAAGGCAAATGACCTTGGTGTTGACCTTCCTGAACAGTTTGCTGTTGCTATGGTATTTTTTACAAAAGATGAACAAAAAGAGATTTTTGAAAATATCTGCGAGCAAAATGATTTAAAAGTACTTCTTTATAGAGATGTTCCTATAAACACTGAAGCTCTTGGCGAATTAGCACTTAAAACATTACCAAAAATAGTACAAGTTTTTGTCGTTGCAAACTCAATAATTTCAAAAAAAAGATTTGAAGCACTACTATATTTAACAAGAAAAATCATAGAAAAAACTCTAAGTAGTGATAAAGCTTTTTATATACCTTCTTTTTCAAATAGCGTAATCTCTTATAAAGGGCTTGTGATGCCTACACATTTAAGAGAGTTTTACACAGACTTACAAGATCAAAATTTCAAAGCAGTTTTTGCACTTTTTCACCAAAGATTTTCAACAAATACTCTTCCTGAATGGCGCTTAGCTCAACCATTTAGAACTTTAGCACATAATGGTGAGATAAATTCAGTATCTGCAAATAGATTTAACATAAAAGCAAGAAGCGAATATTTAAAAAGTACAGTTTTTTCAGATAAAGAGATAAGAAGCCTTCTTCCAATCACAAGAGATGATATAAGTGATAGTGCGAGTTTAGATAATGTGTTTGAGTTTTTAATAGCAAATGGCTATGACTTTTTTAAAGCTGCAAGAGTTTTAATCCCTGCTCCTTGGCAAAATGCTCCTCATGTTGACTCAAAACTCCGAGCTTTTTATGAGTATGCAAGCAATAGCTTTGAGCCTTGGGACGGACCAGCAGCAATTTCTCTTACAAATGGAAGATATATCGCCTGTATTTTAGATAGAAATGGTCTTCGCCCTGCAAAATACATCATCACAAAAGATAAAAGAATCCTAATTTCAAGCGAATATGGTGTTATGCATATTGAAGAAGAAAACATAAAAGAGAGAGGACGCCTTCAAAGTGGAGAGATGATAGGAGTTGATTTAAAATTTGGCAAAGTATTAAAAAATAGCGAAATAAACGATTACTTAAAAAACACTCACCCTTATACTGATTGGTTAAATAAACATATGATTTATTTACAAGAGTATGTTGATATCCTCTTTGCAAACTTCGAAGATTATGAACTTGGTGATAAATTGCCATATTTACAGAGATACAACAACATAACAGCTGAAGTCAAAGATATGATAATCTCTCCAATGATAAAAAGTGGTAAAGAGTCAACAGGCTCCATGGGAGACGATACTCCAATAGCTGCTTTTAGTGAAAAACATCGCTGTTTTACTGATTTTTTTAAACAAAAATTTGCTCAAGTTACAAATCCACCAATTGACTCTATAAGAGAGATGGTTGTGATGAGTTTAACTACAGATTTTGGACAATCTTATAACATTTTAGATGAAACTCCAGGACACGCAAATAGGATAAAATCCATATCTCCTATACTTTCTCAAGAGAGATATGACATCTTAAAATCATTTGGTAATCCAAACAAACCTATCTACAAAAAAGAGTACAAATGTAGAACTTTTAGAACTCTTTATGAGGACAATTTGCGAGGAACTCTTGAAGATTTAGTATATGAGATAGTTGAAGCAGTTAAAAATGAAGGTATACATGTAATCTTTTTAGACGATAGAGGATTAGATAAAAAACATAAATGTATTCCAATGGCAATGCTTGTAGGACGCGTAAATAATGCTCTTCTTGACAATGAAGTAAGGCACAAAGCTTCTATCATAGCAGTAACTGGTGAAGTTTTTGATTCTCATTCATGTGCTTGTATGATATCGTTTGGAGCAAGCGCAATTTATCCATATCTGCTTTATGCATCAGTTCTTGAAGAGACAAAAAAAGGAAATCTTGACAGTTATGAAACAAAAGAATCATTCAAAAATGTTGTTCATGCACTAAATCAAGGACTTTTAAAAATCATCTCTAAAATGGGCATAGCAACTATCGCTTCATATAGAAACTCTGCTCTATTTGATACCATAGGACTCTCAGAAGAGATAGTAAATGACTGTTTTAGAAACACTCACTCTTTACTTTCTGGTTTAACTTACGACGACATAGAAGCAAGAATAGAAAAAATACATGAGAAAACTTTTGAAATTGATAGAGTACAAAAACTATATCCGCTAGAACTTGGTGGATACTACAAGCATTTAGAAAATGGAGAATACCACGATTATGGTCCAAAAGTTATTCATGCTATACACAAAACTGCATTAACTGGACAAAAATGTGACTATGAAGCATTAAAAGAGTTAATCAATAATAGAAAATTTAAAATGATTCGTGATTTTTTTGAAATCAAATCTGATAAAAAGCCAATCAACATAAGTAAAGTGGAACCACTTGAAAAAATCTTTAAAAGATTT
>JBKECC010000077.1:0-1619 GCA_047974135.1 Campylobacteraceae bacterium
TAAGGAATTTCAAAAAAGTCAAAAAGTGCAGCCATTTTGCCATCTTCACCATCTGCTCCGTGGATAATGTTTATAACTGCGTCAAAATCTATCTTTTGTTCACCAAAAAGTTTTTTTGCAAAAAATCCACCTTTGCCAATACTTAGTTTTGTATCTTTTAAATACTCGCCACTACTAAATCTTTTTGAGTTTATCTTGTTTGTTGGGATATGATAAAAATCACGATTTTTATCACAAAATATATAAATTAAATCGCAGTAAATAACCTTTTTAAGAGCTATGGCGCTTACTATACTTATCTCGTGTTCAAAACTCTCGCCACCAAAAACTATTGCTAATTTCATCAAAATCCTTGTTTTTTATATTTTATTATTGAAGCTTACTTAGTGCTTCTTTTATTAATTCTTGCGTTGTTTTACTTTTACAAGTAATCAAAACTGCTTGTACTTTTTCTTTTTTAAACCCTAAAGCTTCAAGTGCTAAAGCTGCATCCATTCTATCTTGAGAAGATGAATCAAGAGAACTCTCTAGTACAAAATCACCAAGTTCTACTAAAATCCTCTTTGCACTTTTAAGACCGATTCCCGGAACTTTTATGAGTGCATTTGCGTCTGAACTGATAAGAGCTTTTGAAAATGCGTCAGGACTTAGAGTTGAGCAAATCGCCAAAGCAGTTGATGGACCAATTCCGCTTAATTTTATAAGTTTTTCAAACATTCTTTGCTCATCCGTGCTTATAAACCCATAAAGCAAGTTTGCATCTTCACGAATTACTTGTGTTGTATAAAGCTCAATCACGTCTTTGTTTATCAAAGAACTGCATTGAAGTGATATAGAAAGTTTATAAGTTACTCCGCTTGCACATTTTAAAAAAACCGAGGTTGGCTCTTTTTTTACAACTTTGCCTTCGATTGCTGCTATCATTTTGTATTTTCTCTTTTTACATGTAAATGTTTTTAAAAGCAAAATATAGGATATTGTTGATTAAAAGTGGGTAAATAATAGCTTCTTTTGATATACTTGTCCTAAAATTTTTCCATTAAGCACTTTTATGATTTTTAAAACTTTTTTTACAAATAGCTTTGGTATTTTAATATCTAGAATTTTTGGTTTTGTTAGGGATTTGCTAACGGCTTCTATTCTTGGTGCAAATGTATATAGTGATATGTTTTTTGTAGCCTTTAAGTTGCCAAATCTTTTTCGTAGAATCTTTGCTGAAGGTGCTTTTACAAACGCCTTCTTACCAGCTTTTACTAAGTCAAAAAATAAAGGCATTTTCTCTTTACATGTATTTGTGAGATTTTTTATATTTATACTCTTTTTAACGCTTCTTGTTATAGTTTTCTCCTCTTATGTTACAAAAGCTTTTGCCTTTGGTTTTAGTGCTGAGCAAGTAAGTGAAACTGCGCCACTTGTGAGTATCAACTTTTTGTATCTTGTGCTTATCTACTGTGTTACTTTTATAGCATCTTTACTAAACTATCGTGGACATTTTGCAACGACAGCATTTTCAACCGCTCTTTTAAATATCGCTATGATAGTTGCACTTCTACTTAGTGATAAAACAAAACCTGAACTTACTATTTATTATCTTAGTTTTGGTGTTGTAGTTGGTGGTA
>JBKECC010000152.1:0-6645 GCA_047974135.1 Campylobacteraceae bacterium
AACAGGGGCAAGCCCTATGGTCATACATATATTTACACCCATATAAATAAATATAAAAAACCCAACCCCAGTTGTCATAACAACAGCAAAATAATCTTTTTTGTATTTTTGTCCTAAAGTAACTAAGTGGATGATTAAAAGTGCATAAAAAAGTATAAGTGTAAGCCCTCCAAAAAAACCAAATCTCTCAACAAGATATGCAAATATAAAATCACTCGTTGCAATTGGTAAAAATTTTGAGTGAGTTTGTGTTGCTTCATCTTTTGGTTTTCCAGTTAACCCTCCTGAACCAATAGCAATAACTGATTGTTTTACGTGATAGCTTGGAGTATCACTTAAAAAGTCTGAAATTCTTTTTTTTTGGTAATCGTGCAAATTTGTGTAAAGTATAGGACTTGCAACACAAACCATAAGTGCTAATGTTAGCCAAATCCTGCGTCTAACGCCAACTACAAATAAAATGCCATAGCCAACCAATAAAAGCAAAAGTGCAGTTCCTAAATCAGGCTCTTTCATAATTAAAACAAAAGGTAAAAGTATAAAAAAACTAAATTTTAAAAAATCTTTAAAGTTATAACCTCTAGTATCAGGAGGATTTTTCTTTATCAAATAGCACATCATAAGTAAAAATAGTGGTTTGAAAATTTCTGATGGTTGAATGGTAAAATGCACAAATGGAATCTCTAGCCATCTTTTTGCGCCAAGCCTTTCTATACCAAATATATCAACGCTGATAAGCCCCAAAATACCAATCCAGTATAAAAATGGTATGAGCCACTCTAACTTTCTAATTGGAAGTAAAAAAAAGAATAAAAAAGCTCCAAGCCCAACACCAAAATAGACTAACTGCTTAGTTGCTAACATGCTGTTTGCTTCTGAGACTAAAAAATATGAGAGTGCGATGATTGGCAGAACAAGAATTACAATCAAAAAATCAAAATGTGTAAATATTCTTCTGTCGATTTGTAGCAAAATGAATTTTCCGTAAATTAAATTTGTGTATTATAACGCAGTTAAAACAAATAAGGATAAATATGCAACAAAAAACTTTTCTGTGTCAAGAAGATGATGTAAGAGCAGATCATTTTTTGACAAAAGAGTACAACACTTCAAGAAACCAAATAACAGAACTTATAAAAAAAGGGTTTGTTAGCGTAAATGAAAACGTTATAACAAAGGCTGGATTTAAACTTTTTAGTGGTGATGTTTTACATGTAAAGATTGTAAAAGAACAAGAAGATGATATACAAGAAAATACAGAGATAAATGTCGATTTTGATGTGCCTATTGTATACGAAGATGATGATATTTTAATCATAAACAAGCCGCCACATTTAACCGTTCATCCAGCACCAAGTGTAAAAGAAGCTACGTTAGTTGATTGGCTAAAGACGAAAAATATCTCACTTTCAACTTTAAGTGGTGATGAGAGAAATGGCATAGTTCACAGAATAGACAAAGAGACAAGTGGTGCTCTTGTTATAGCTAAAAACAATGAAGCACACGGCTTTTTATCGCGTCAGTTAGAAGACAAAAGTATGGGTAGATATTACCTTGCAGTCGTTGATTATCCACTAAAAAATAGTGTGATTGTTGAAAAACCAATATCAAGACACTCAAAAAATCGTTTAAGAATGGCTGTAAATGAAGATGGCAAGGAGGCAAAAAGTGCTTTTTGTTCACTTGTTAGAAATGAAAAAATAGAACTTCTCGCTGCAAAACTTTTTACAGGAAGAACTCATCAGATAAGAGTTCATCTAAACTCCATAGGAAGGCATATTTTAGGCGATGATTTATACGGATTTAAGAGCCAAAAAGATACAATTAAAAGAGTTATGTTGCATGCGTATTGCCTATATTTAACACACCCAAGAAGCCATGAAAAGATGCTATTCTTAGCACCTCTTTATGATGACTTTGAGGAGTTAGTTTACAAAAATTTTGACAAGGAAACAGTAGATGAAGCAATTAAAATTGATAACATCATTAATAATTTTAGCACTTTTTGTTAGTGGTTGTACCACAAGTCCAAGTACACCAGAGCGTCCAGCGGTTGATGTAACGCTTCCTAAAGTTGAAAACATTAAAACAATTTCTGGCATAACAGATGTTGGTTTTGAGTGGAATCCAACTTATGATAGCAGAGTTAATGGTTATCATATTTATAGGGCAAACGCAAGTGAGCAAAGTATGCAAAGAGTAGCAACTATAAATGACAGATACACTTCTCACTACGTTGATACCAAGTTAGCACCAAGTACAAATTATATATACAGAATGAGTACTTTCTCAAACACCAAACAAGAGTCAGAGTCAAGTGCAACTATAAATGTTGTAACAAATCCTACGATTGAGTCAGTCTCATTCTTAACCGCACTAACAGGACTTCCAAACAGAGTAAAACTTATATGGAGACCACACACTTCACCAGTTGTAAATTCATATTTAATTGAGAGAAGTGAGATAAATAACGATAAATGGTCACAAATAGCAACAGTTAGTGGAAGACTGAATGCTGAGTACATTGACAGTGGACTAACAGATAGTAAAAGTTATAAATATAGAGTTAGAGTAAAAACTTATGATGGTTTAACTTCTGGTCCAAGTACTATAGTTGAAGCTATAACAAAACCACTTCCTCCAATAGTTGAAAACTTAAAAGCAACTCGCGATGAGCCAAAAAGAGTTGTTATTTCATGGAGTCCATCAAGCAAAGAAGATATAGCTTATTATAAAGTTTACCGTGCTTCAAGTTTAAATCTTTTTTATAGCTATTTAGCAAAAACTAATGATACAACATTTGAAGATTTGTTAAATGATAACGGCGTTGCTAGATACTACTATGTAACAGCAGTTGATAAAGATGAGTTAGAGTCTCCAAGACAGGTTCAGCCAGCTATGGGAACAACACTAGCAGTTCCTGACGCACCGATTATAAATGTTGTAAAACAAGATGGAAGAAGTATTTTGCTTGGCTGGAGTGATTCTTCAAATAGAGCAGTAAAATACAACATTACAAAAAAACATAAAGATGGAAGTCTTGTTTTAACAAACATATCTTCAAACTCTTATATAGATAGTGATGTGCTTTCTGGTGTTGAGTACACATACACTATAGTTGCAATTGATGCATTTGGTTTGTCATCAAAAAGTTCAGAAAAAATCGTAGTTTCAATCCCACAAGAATAGGGACTTAATGCCAAACTTTCACACTAGTTCTTTTGTTATGCCCGCTCTTCCTTGCAGTGCGGGCGATTATGCGTTTTTATGGGAAGTAACTTCAAAAAATTCAAAACTCGTTTTAGTAAAAAAGGGTGAAGAAGAGTTTTTTATAGCTATTTATAAAAAAGATGACACTTTTTTACTCAAAGGCGAGAAGATAACTCGTCCAACAAAGGTTTTGTATTTACAAGAAGCACTAAGCTACTTTGCTAAGCTATCTTGCTCAAATCTTATTTATAGCAATATCTCACCAGCGTCAAATAGGGAATTTGTTGATTTGGATGTCTTGAAAACCATAGACTATTTTGCAAAAAATCCTTTTACATGTAAAGAGGATATTTTTATAGAGGTTGGTTTTGGAAGCGGAAGACATCTTTTATATCAAGCAAAAGAGAATCCTGATAAATTAATCATCGGTATAGAGATACACAAACCTTCAATAGAGCAAGTTATAAAACAGTGCAAAATACAGAATATACAAAATGTTATTTTGATAGATTTTGACGCTAGGATTTTGATGGAGTTTTTACCTTCAAACTCTGTTTCAAAGATTTTTGTTCATTTTCCAGTTCCTTGGGATAAGAAACCACATAGACGTGTTATAAGTAGATTTTTTGTAGATGAAGCAAAAAGGGTTTTAAAAGAAGATGGAAAGCTAGAGCTTAGAACCGATAGTGATTTTTACTTTGAAGAGTCATTGGAAATTTTTAAAAATACAAAAGATGTAAATGTAGAGTTTTTTAAAAATAGAGATTTGGATGTTAGTAGCAAGTATGAAGATAGATGGAAGAGAATGGAAAAAAATATCTATGATTTAACACTAACAAATCATGAAAAAAGTGATAAAATTGAACAACCTTCTGCTTTATGCTTTGATTTTTTGCCTAAAGTTGATAAAATAAAAGAGTTTTTTTTGAATAGAAAATATGTAGGCGAAGGCTTTTTTGCGCATTTTGAGAGTTTACATGTAAACGATGAAAAAGCTGTTATAAAAGTTGCTTTTGGCTCAAGCCAGAGGGGTGAACACTCATATATCTTGATTGATAGCAAAAGTGCTTACTATTTTCCAAAGACTATTTACAACACATGGGCAAATAAAGAGTCACATAAAATAATTTCAAAGTGGTTAAATGAATAACGTAGTTATCGATGTAAATGGACTAACACTTGGTTATAGCAATGATAAACCAATCATTATAGATGCAAATATGCAAATCAATGCAAAAGATTTTGCCTTCATCACAGGAAAAAGTGGTAGTGGAAAATCAACCATTTTAAAATCTCTTTATGGTGAAATAATCCCAAGTTCTGGTGATGTTAACGTTTGTGGTATTGGTATGAAAAACATAACAACCGCAAAATTAAATACTCTAAGACGACATATTGGTATAGTTTTTCAAGATTATAGACTTATAAATGAGTGGAATATAGAAAAAAATGTTATGTTGCCACTTATGATAAGTGGTTTTTCAAAATCAATTTGTGTTAATCAAGCACAAAAACTTTTAAAGCATGTAAGGCTTTTGCATAAAGCCGATAAATATCCTTTGGAGCTAAGCGGTGGCGAACAGCAACGTGTTGCTATGGCAAGAGCTTTAGCACACAATCCAGTTCTTATCTTAGCAGATGAGCCAACAGGAAACTTGGACGATTACTCTAGTGAAGTTATATGGTCGCTTTTAAGAAGTGCAAGAGAACATCTTGGAACAACTATAGTAGTTGTAACACACCATATACCAGCAACTATCAACACAAATTATAAGCAATTTTTTCTAGATAATGGTGAACTTCATGAAGTCGTTTAAAAATCACTTTTCAGTTATATTTTCACTTTTTGTTCTTCTATTTAGTTTTGAAGCGGTAAATATAGTAAATAAAGTTATAAACAATTACGAAGAAAACTTAGTTGATGACTACTCGATAGTTGTTGTTTCAAGCAAAGATTTGGACACAGATGCACTTAAAAGAAGTGTTAGCTTGATAAGTAGCATAGAAGAGATAGATAGCTCAAACGTTATAAGTAGATTAGAGAGCAACTTGCCAACTCAAAGCATTGCACTTTTAAAGACTTCAATGCCAAAATTTTATACCGTAAAGTTAGAAAAATTTCCATCATCTAAAATGGCTGATGATTTAAAAAATTCTCTTTTAAAGTATGAAGACATAACAAAGGTTGAGTTATTTTCAAAAACTCACGATAAGATTTATAAAGTTTTACAGCTTTTACATGTAATGGTCATTATGCTTAGTTTTTTGATAGCTATAGTATCACTTCTTCTTATATTTAAACAGATGCGTATTTGGATATATGAACATCAAAATCGCATAGATATCATGACACTTTTTGGAGCTCCGTTTTTAACAAAGAGTGCTGTTTTATATAAACTGGCCATTATAGATTCATTCCTTGCAACGCTAATCACTTTAATACTTTTCTCTTTTATACACAGCTATACACCTTTACTTGATTTGCTATCAAATATAAATGTCACTTTAAGTGGTTACGATTTTATAGAAAGAGGTATAGTTTTACTTGGCATATCGCTACTGTTTTCCATTGTAACAACAACCTTTGTGGTTATGAAGATTAAGACAAGATGAAAACAGTAAAATATCTTTTTATTGTATTTATTGCATCAACTATGCTTCTAGCACAAAGTGAAACTACACAACGCATAAAAAGTAACGAAAACACACTAGTCACAAAAGACAAACTAGAAAAAGACTTATCAAGACAACTTGAAGAGATAGGAAAATCACTAAAACAAGAAGAAAACTCTCTACTTAGAACAAATAAACAGATAGAAGATTTAACCAAAAAAATACAAGAAGAGCAAGGCAGGGTTGATGTTGCAAGAGTTGAACTAAACTCTTTATCGAAACAAAACGCAGAACTTATGAAGGCAAGAAGTGAGATTGAAGAGTCACTTGTTAAGTTAATTGCAAAAGAGTTGTCTTACTCAATGGTTGTAAATCAAGGCTATCAAGAGAATCAAGAAAATGTTATAACCGATGAAGTTTTAGAGCAAGTTCGCAAAAATATGGATAATGAATTTAAAAAATATCAAGAAGAATATACAAAAACAGATATAAAGATAAATGAACACTCAAATAAAATAGCTTCTATACAAAACTCTATAAAAGATTTAGAAAGTAAGAAAAAAGAGTTAGGCGATTTAACAAAATCAAAAACAAAGATTATCTCCGATATAGAAAAAGAGAGACTCTCTTATCATAAAAAATTAGAGAGTGTTCAAGCAGAAAAGTCTGAGATAATAAGAACTCTTCAAAGTTTAAAAATCATAGAAAAAAAAGAGAAAGAAACTGTTGCCGTTTTAACTCCAAAGGGAGAAATCACAACAACTTATGAGAAGATAATACAAATTGGATCATCAAATAAAGCAAGTAAAGTTAAAAAATAAA
>JBKECC010000056.1:0-14546 GCA_047974135.1 Campylobacteraceae bacterium
GGAAAAATTCCTTTAACATATCAATTGCTTCAACAGTCGTGGCTCGCCTACCTGTTGTTATTAATGACTTCCAAGCTTTTGTTCGCTTGGTGCTTGCCTGCCAAAGTCAATGATAAGTTAAAGAAACATTCTCAAAAAAATGAGATTTAACGCTTTACAAGGTTTAAAATGTTTAAATTTGTAAAATGTTAAGTGAATTATAACTCGTTTGAATTACTTTGTCAAGCAAAATGAGTTACTTTTTTATGAAGGAGTTACTATGGAAGCAAAAAATAACATAAATATCGAATGGCTTAAAACCAAATATAATATTAAAACGGATGCAGAATTGAGCGATAAACTTGGTGTTCCTTTAAATACAATACGCACATGGAAACAAAGAGGCGTCCCAAAAAACATACAACTCAATATAACTCAAATGAATAATACAACTCGTGAGATTACGGAAAATATTGCAAAAATTCCAAAATTATCCCTTACTGTATCAGCTGGAAGCGGAAATAATTTAGAGAGCATAGATTCTTTTGCTGTAAAAGGTTCTCTGATTATAGATTTAGACACACTTAATTTAAAAAATAGTAAAAACCTCATGGCTATAAAAGTAGATGGTTACTCTATGGTTCCTATGTTGCTTCCAGATAGTTGGGTTGTATTTGACGTAGTTGAAGATTTTAGTGGCGATGGACTTTATATATTAAATTGGGACAATAATCTTATGGTAAAGCTTATACAAATTCAACCAGACGGTCACCTAGAAATTATCTCGGTAAACAAAGACTATAAAAGTTATGTTGTCAGCATGGATACACAAGTTATTTTTAAAATTGTAGGCAAAGTTAAAAAGGTAATAATGTAGTACCTATATCTTACAAATGTTCTACTTTTTGGTTATTTAAGTCAAAATGCCTATTTTATAGGAATTTGGTTGGTTGGTTGGTTTTAGTTGGTTGGTTGATACAGTTGGTTGATTTTAGTTGGTTGGTCTTGTTTTACAAATTTTTTTACAAATGTTCTACTTTTACCTATTTACAGGGTTTTGCTTTGATTTTATCTATATCTTTTGTAAGTTAGCTTTTTAAACAATGTGTAAAAATGTGCAAGAATTCTTAAACATAAAAAAGTCAAAAATTATGTTACTTTTATCTCTCAAACTACGATAATATCGCTATTTTATCATCATTAAGCTTTTTTCATAAATACACATGATTATTGCTTTCCCACAACGTTTATTCCCCTCCAAAGAAATAAAAATCCAACAACTCCCATCGCATAAGAACGCAAAAAAGATGGTGTCATATCTATCAAAAATAGGTAATAACCAAAAAAAGCAAATATCAAAACAGAGATATCCCATCTTGCATTTCTGTATGGAAAATATCTATCTTGAAAAAATCTAT
This sequence comes from Campylobacteraceae bacterium, assembly GCA_047974135.1. Taxonomy (GTDB): domain Bacteria; phylum Campylobacterota; class Campylobacteria; order Campylobacterales; family Campylobacteraceae; genus JAIRQK01. The sequence goes on from JBKECC010000056.1 coordinate 1,398, forward strand.
AAATAGGTGAAAGTATAAAAAACATAAAAGCAAAAATGATACCAAGATGGTACCCGCTTATAGCTATAATGTGGGCGATTCCCCATCTTTGAACGCTATCTCTTAACTCCTTTGAGATTGGAGTGGCAAGATACAAAGTGCTATAAAACTCTTGCATGATTTTTGTTTCGTGTTGTGATTTTACAAAATTGTCTATCTTGTTTTTCACACTCACATCTTCTGTGTCTTTGTTCCAAACAAGAACAGAGAGAGCATAAAACCTTTGTGATAGAAAATCTTTAAAACTAACATCTGTTGTTTTTACGCGAAATCCAACTCTCGCGTTTAAGTTAATTTCGCCTTTTGACCAATACACAACGCTTAATGTGTGACCAGTGTCACTCTTTACATGTAAACGTCTATACTCTCTTCCATCTTTTGCTTTTAGATAAATAATATTTGCTATATTTCCTCTTATAGTTACCCAGTTTCTAGATTTAAAATCTTTGAAATCAAGATATTTTATAAAAATGTTACATGTAAATATAAGTAGCAAGATAACAAAGCAAACCACCCTTTCAAAGTTGTTTTGAAAAAGTGGCAAATATGCTTTCATGATTTATAAAGGGGGTAATCCCTCTAGTTTAAACTCAGACTTTTTCTCAGCAGCATAATCTATAGTCTGCACGGTTGGGAGTTTACTTACAAATTTTGTAAAGGCTTTGTGAAACACAAGGTTTGCTACGCCAACAGGACCATTTCTGTTTTTACCCACGATGATTTCAGCATCTTCAAGAGGTTTTTCAAAAAACGTACTTTTGTACTCTTTTCCCTCAGCCCTTGCTTTTTGCTCTTTTTCTTTCTCTTCTCTAATTTTATAAACATCATCTCTATAAACAAACAAAATCATATCAGCATCTTGCTCGATGGCACCTGATTCTCTTAAGTCACTAAGCATTGGGCGTTTATCGCCTCTACTCTCCAATCCTCTGTTTAACTGCGAAAGAGCTATGATAGGAATTTCAAGCTCACGTGCAAGGAGTTTTAAACCTCTACTTATATCACTTACTTCTAAGTGTCTATCTTTTCCAGCGGTTGAACTTGACATAAGTTGCAAATAGTCTATGATACAAGCAGAAACTTCTGGATGGTTTGTTTTTAATTTTCTAAGTTTTGAACGAACGTAATGTATGTCAACGCTTCCTTGGTCATCAACGAAAAACTTTCTTGAACTCATCTCTTCTGCAGCGTCACTAAGTCTTGTCCACTCATCATCGTCTAAGTTTCCAACTTTTAATTTTTGAAGTGGAAAAGATGTTTTTGCACTTAGCATTCTTAGCATCAACTGTTCTGCTGGCATTTCAAGTGAAAATATAGCAACACCTTTGTTTGCATCTAGTATATTTTGAGCAAGATTTAGGCAAAACGCTGTTTTTCCCATAGCAGGACGAGCAGCAATAACAACAAAATCTCCCGCTCCAAAACCGGTTGTTAGTCTGTTTAATTCATCAAAACCGGTATCAAGCCCAACAACAACAGAGTTTCCACGTTTTTTCATCTCTTTTATGTACTCAATAGTTGAGTGTGTCATTTCAGGAGCTTCTCGAAACTCTCTGTCTGACGTTTCTTGGGTTATTTGATAAAGTTTTTGTTGGATTGTATCTACTACCTCTTTTGCAGGTAAATCTTTTTCAACCGCAACATCATTTATGTCTCCGATCAACTTTACAACATCTCTTTTTATAGCTTTTTCTTTTATTTCAGTTACGTAAGCACCGATACTTTGTAAAGGATTTGTTGAGAGTATATCGAGCATAGCATTTTCATCAAAAACACCATTTTGATTTAGTTTTTTCTTTAAAAACTCTTCATCTATTGGAGTATCATCTCTTTCACACTCTTGCATGGCTTCAAAGATATTTTTATGTGCTGGCAGATAAAAATCACCAGATTTTAACTTTGTCGCGACATCTTCAAATAGATTTGGATTAAAAATGATAGAAGCGATAACGGCACGTTCAATATTTACATTATGCAAATTATCCATTTTTTGCCTCTTCTTTTAAAGCTTCTGCTTCTACCTCTTTTACGAAACGCTCAACAAGTTCACTCTCTGGCAATTTTGCTATAACTTCGCCTTTTTTCATGATAAGCCCACTTCCATTTCCATAAGCTATGGCGACATCAGCTCCTTTTGCTTCACCTATGGCATTTACAGCACAACCCATAACAGAGACATTTAGTGGAGCTTTTATGTGCGCTATCTTCTTTTCAATCACACCAATAGCACTAACTAAATCGGCTTGAATACGTCCACATGTTGGACAAGATATGATATTTACTCCGCTTTTTACCACTCCACTATCTTTTAAAATAGCGCGTGCTACTTTTATCTCTTCTTCAAGCTCACCGGTTATAGAGATTCTCATCGTATCGCCTATGCCATCAAGAAGTAGAGTTCCAAGAGCAATGGAAGATTTTATAGTTGAGTGAAATCTTGTACCGGCTTCTGTAACACCTAAATGAAACGGGTACTGGACAAGTGGACGAAGCATTCTATACGCTTCAACAGTTCGCGGGACATCACTTGCTTTTAGGGAAACTTTGAGGTTTGTGAAATCTAAATCTTCTAAATATTTTATATTGTAAAGTGCTGATTCAACCATGCCTTTTGGGGTGTTGCCATATTTTTTTTCAAATTCTGCCTCAAGACTTCCGCAATTTACTCCAATTCTAATAGGAATATTACGCTCTTTGCAAGCTTTTACAACCTCTTTCATTCTATCTTTTGAGCCAATATTTCCTGGATTTATCCTTATACAATCAACAACTTCTGCAGCTATTAGTGCTAAACGATAGTTAAAGTGAATATCTGCAACAAGTGGAAGTGAAATCTGTTTTTTTATCTCTTTTAGAGCGTTTGCATCTTCATAATCTGGAACCGCAACACGAACTATATCGCAACCTGCAAAATGAAGTCTTTTGATTTGCTCAACGGTTGCAGCAACATCTCTTGTTTTTGAGAAAGTCATCGATTGAACAGAGATTGGTGCGTCACCACCAATGGCTACATTTCCAACAAAAATCTGTTTTGTTTTATATCTTTTATACATAAAAAAATTTCTTTATTTTTTGAATTAGTCTTGTATGTTATCTAAAAAATGGATAATTTTTGCTTTACATGTAAACTTATATTTTACGTAAAACTAAGTGGGTCAATGTCTGCTTGTATATCTTTGTGTTTGACGCTCATTGCGGCAATTATAAGTGGTTTTGCTTTGTCACATCTGAGCAATATTTGAAAGCGAAACTTATTTGCTATTCTAGAAATGTCTGCTTTTGCGTATCCAACCACTTCTATATCTTTACATGTAGAAAGTGCCTGCACAGTGTGCTGCATAATCTCTTCTGCTTTTTTTTCGTTTTTGTGAGATATCAAAAGCCTTAGTAGTTTTTTGTAAGGTGGATAAAGCCCAATTCTTATCTTTTTTTCATCTTCTATAAATTTGTCATAATCTTCTAAATAAACTTTAAAAAACTCTTCGTTTTTTGTTTGTATGAAAACTTTACCCTCTTCTTTTCTACCACTTCTTCCGGCGATTTGTATCGCAAGTGAGAGAGCTTTTTCTCTTGCTCTAAAATCATTCATGGCAAGCAGTGAATCAATTCCAATCATAACAGAGAGAGCAACTTTGTGGTAATCGTGCCCCTTACTTAACATTTGCGTGCCAACTAAAATATCTATTTTGTGATTTTTGAAGTCATTTAGTGTTTTGTTTAGTTTTGAAGCGGTTGTTATCTCATCTCTATCAAACTTTTCTACTGTATGATTTGGGAAATTCTCTCTTAGCCTATCAACAACTTCCGCCGTTCCTAGTCTTGTTGCTTCCATAGTTTCACTTCCACATTTTGGACAAATTGTAATAATCCTTGAAGTAAAGTTACAATAGTGGCATTTTAAAAGATTTAAATGCTTATGCAAACTCATAGAAACTGAGCAATAAGGACACTCTATATTTGCTCCACAAGTTTTACATGTAATATATTTAAAATGGGCACGAGTAGGCAAAAAAACTATAACTTGTTGCTTGTTTTTTAACGTATTGTCTATTTGTTCCAAAATATTTTGTGTTATTTCATTGTTTTCATTTTCGTAAATTATCTCTTTTTTGCTTTCAAAAAAAGTGCCTTTTAGTCTAAAAGTTGGTAGTTTGAAAGCAGTTACGATACTTGGGGTTGCACTTCCTAAAACTACTTTTGCATTTAGGATTTTTGCGTAAACAAGTGCTAAATCTCTTGCATTGTATCTTGGATTTTGTCCTGATTTATAACTATCGTCATGTTCTTCATCAACAACTATAAGATCGATATCTTGAAGTGGTAAAAAAAGTGCTGATCTTGCACCTAGCACCACTCTTACTTTTCCGCTACTTATATCACTTAAAATCTGCTCTTTTCTCTTTTTAGTAACTTTTGAGTGCCAAATAGCTATCAAATCTCCAAAATAAGCTTTTAACCTATTTTCTAGTTGAGGAGTTAGTCCAATCTCTGGCAAAAGGAATATCGCATTTTTTTTGTTTTTCAGAGTTTCGCAGATGAGCGATATATAAATCTCTGTTTTGCCACTTCCCGTATCTCCAAAAAGTAGTGAGGTTTGATTTTTTTGCAAAAACTCAAAAGCAGTTTGTTGATTTGATGTTAAATGTGGAGATTTTTTAGAGACGCTTTCATATTTTATATCTTTACATGTAAAAGGAGTAAATATAGAAAGTGTGACGCCAAGCGAACTTATGTAGTAATCTTTTATAAATTTTGCAAGTTCAAGTTGTGAGTGAGAAAAAGAAGTATTTGTTTTTTCTAAAATCCCTAAGCATTCAAAATCAGGTTTTTTAGTCTCTTCCACCACAACAGCTAAGCATTCTTTGCCACTAAGTAAAACTTTAACAATATAACCAATATCTATCTTTTCTTTTGAGAAATAAGTTAAAGGCTCTTGAGCGGAGCCTAAAATTGAGAGTTTATAGTAGTTCAAACTTATCTTGTCAATATATCACAGTTACCAGCACCAGCAACGCAAGTAAATCTTCCATCTGCTGGATTGTATGTAAAAGTAGTTGCAACTCCAGCAACCGTAAATGTAAAAGTTGTTTGATTAACTCTTGCCCAATATCTTCCTGTTTCGCTTATCGGGTAATCTAAAACCGGTGCAAAAAGATTACCAGCACCATTATCTATTGTAGCTGGAAAAGCGTTATTGCCTGTAAGTAGATTTTCACTTCTAAGCAGAGATATAGAGTTTCTAATAGCAGCAATATCTGCTATACCTTTAGTTATAGCTGCATCATCCCTAGTTGCTCCAAGTCTTGGAACAGCAACACCAGCTAAAATACCAAGTATAACTATAACAAAGATTAATTCCATCATAGTAAAAGCTTTTCGTTTCATATAAAAACCCCTCTCATTAAGTATAAATAAAAAAAGGTGGTTATCGCCTTTAAAGCAACCAACCACCTCTATTGTTGTTTTATATTTAATCTAGAAATTATCTAACTACTCTGCTTCCACCAAAAATTATTTGACCACCATTATTGCTTATATAGCCATCTACCTTTGGATCAGCAAGAACATCAGTACAAACTTGGTCACCACCATTATTAGCTGTCAATGTCAATGTTCCGGTTGCAACTGTAGGGGTAAATGTGATACAATTAACAGCAGCGTTGCCTGATCTAACTTGAAAGTTTGCTGCCACGTTACCACCAAAATTTGCAGTAAGGTCATCAAAATTAATCACATTTGTCATCTCACCTACTGTAGCAAATGTCGCTTGTGAAGTATAATACGTACCAAAATCATTAATTGCTGTAGCAAAGTTAGCAAGCGCTCTTGTAACTTCTGCATCATCTCTTGTAGCTGCAAGTCTTGGAATAGCAACTGCTGCTAAAATACCTAAAATAACGATAACGAAAATTAATTCGATCATTGTAAAACCACGTTTCATGAGAACTCCTTAAATTTTTTTGTCAATACATTTATTGACTTGATGAAATCTTACTCTTAAGTTTTTTAATTTTTACTTAAAACAGTCATATTAATATTATTTATTAAGCTATTGTGCAATTCTTCACTTTTATAGTTTTCATAAGCAAATTGTACAAAAGCGCGAAGCAAGTCTTCTTCACTTAAATTTTTTTTGCCTTGAAAGACTCTTTCAAACTCTTTTTCAAAAAATGGAAGGAAGTCATCTTCAAGAGTAATGTTATAATCTTTTGATTTTATTGAGAGTTTTATCTTTTTCATATACCAAGTACTGCTTCAATTTTTCCAAGTAACTCGTCTGTCTCTTTTGTTTTAACTCTTAACTCATCTTCAAGTTTTGATATTTGCACATCTTTTGCTGCACTTGCTGCTTGGGAACTTGTAAGCTCTGTTCGAAGCTTTTCATTTTCTAGTTCTAATTCATGATATTTTAAAATCAACTTCTCTATTTTCTCACCAAGCTTAAGTGCCGTTGTACTATTTTCAAACATTTTACATCTCCAAATTAAAAACGATAAGCTATAATTGTAGCAAAAAGCAGATAAATATTAAAGGAATAATTTTGGCAAATTTTGAATTAGTATCTTCCTACTTGCCTGCTGGTGATCAACCTGAAGCAATTGAAAAACTTTCAAACTCAATAATTAAAGGAAATCGATATCAAACTCTAGTTGGAGTGACAGGAAGTGGAAAAACTTATACAATGGCTCAAGTTATACAAAAAACAAAGATGCCAACCCTTATCATGACACACAATAAAACTCTTGCTGCACAACTTTATAGCGAGTTTAAAGGCTTTTTCCCAAAAAATCACGTGGAGTATTTTATAAGTTATTATGATTATTATCAACCTGAAGCTTATATACCAAGGCAAGATTTATTTATAGAAAAAGATAGCTCTATAAACGCTGAGTTAGAGCGTTTAAGGCTTAGCGCAACGGCTTCACTTCTAAGCTTTGATGATGTTATATGTATCGCTTCTGTTTCTGCAAACTATGGTTTAGGAAATCCAGCTGAGTATAAAAGCATGGTACAAATCATAGAAAAAGGTAAAACCATAAATCAAAAATCACTTCTTATTAAACTTGTTGAGATGGGTTACAAAAGAAATGATAACTATTTTGATAGAGGAGATTTTGGAGTTCGTGGTGATGTTATAGATATTTACCCAGCTTACAGTGAAGAAGAAGCCGTAAGGATAGAGTTTTTTGGAGACGAGGTTGAGAGTATAACTTACTTTGATTCACTTACAAATGAAAAATTTTCAACCGTTTCAAAAGTTATACTCTACGCTGCAAATCAGTTTATAGTAGGAAACGAGAGACTTAAAATAGCAACCAAAGAGATAGAAGAAGAGTTAGCAGATAGACTGAACTTCTTTAAAAAAGAGGATAAACTGGTTGAATATCAAAGACTAAAGCAACGTGTTGAGTTTGACTTAGAGATGATAAATGCAACTGGAATGTGCAAGGGAATCGAAAACTATGCGAGACATTTAACTGGATTGAATCCAGGAGATACTCCTTACTCGCTTTTTGATTATTTTAAAGAGATAGGAAAAGAGTTTTTAGTTATCGTGGATGAATCACATGTAAGCTTACCTCAGTTTCGTGGAATGTACGCAGGAGATAGAAGCAGAAAAGAGGTTTTAGTAGAGTATGGCTTTAGACTTCCAAGTGCACTTGATAATCGTCCATTAAAATTTGATGAGTTTATCAACAAAGCTCCAAGATATCTTTTTGTCTCAGCTACGCCACAAAATCTTGAGTTTGAACTCTCAGGCAAAAACACGGCAGAGCAGATAATCCGTCCAACTGGCTTGCTTGATCCTGTCATTGAGATAAAAGAAAGCAACAATCAAGTAGAGGTTTTATTTGATGAGATAAAAAAAGTAACTTCAAAAAACGAGAGAGTTTTGGTCACAACTTTAACAAAAAAAATGGCAGAGGAGTTAACTAGATACTACGCAGAACTTGGGTTGAAAATAAAGTACATGCACTCAGATATTGATGCAATTGAGAGAAATCAAATAATAAGAGCGTTAAGACTTGGAGAGTTTGATGTTTTAGTTGGTATAAACTTACTTCGTGAAGGTTTAGACTTGCCTGAAGTCTCTTTAGTTGCTGTTTTAGATGCAGATAAAGAAGGGTTTTTAAGAAGTGAAACGAGCTTAATCCAAACGATGGGAAGAGCTGCTAGAAATGAAAACGGAAGAGTCATCCTTTTTGCAAATAAGATGACTGGTTCAATGGAGAGAGCGATAGCTATAACTACTGAACGTCGTAAAAAGCAAGATGAATTTAATAAACTTCACAATATAACTCCAAAAACAACTGTTCGAAAACTTGATGAAAACTTACGAGTTGAAGACCAAGGTGAACTTGCAAACAAAAGAAAAAAACTTGAAAAACTTCCAGCTAGTGAGCGAAGAGAGATAGTAAAAGAGTTAACTAAAAAGATGCAAGAAGCAGCAAAGGCTTTGGAGTTTGAAAAAGCAGCCTCTCTTCGTGATGAAATCATGAAGTTAAAAGGTTTATAATCTTTACATGTAAATAATTATAAAAATAGTTTACATGTAACTATTTTGTAACAATAGTTTTAATATTTTTTAGATAAAATCAAGGCTTAGTTACTTGTTAAGGAGAAATTATGGCAGATTTAACAAACCCTGAAATCTATATAAATCGTGAACTCTCATGGCTAAGATTTAATACAAGAGTTTTAAACGAATCACAAAAAAAAGAGTTACCTCTTCTTGAGAGATTAAAATTTTTAGCCATTTATGTAACAAATCTTGATGAATTTTACATGATAAGAGTAGCAGGACTTAAACAACTTTTGCAAGCTGGAATCATAGTAACTGGAAATGATAAAAAAACTCCACTTGATCAATTAAGAGAGATTAGAAACTACATATCAGCCGAAAAAGATGTGCTTGAAGCAAGTTATAATGAGATAATCGGAGAGCTAGCAAAAGAGAATCTTTTTATAGGAAAATATAGCGAGTTAACACCAGAACTAAAAGCAAAAGCTGATGAGTATTTTCATTCAAATATTTTGCCTGTTATCGTTCCTATAGCTGTTGATTCAACGCACCCATTTCCACATTTAAACAACTTAAGTTTTTCACTTGCAGTAAAACTTCAAGATAGTGATAACCCTTCAAAAATAAAATATGGAATGATAAGAATTCCAAGAGTATTGCCTAGATTTTATCAAGTAAGTAGCAATATATATGTACCTATTGAATCAATTGTAAGATGGCACGTTGAGACGATTTTCCCAGGTTACACATTGATTGCTTCTGCTCCTTTTAGAGTTACAAGAAATGCGGATATAAATATCGAAGAAGAAGAAGCTGATGACTTTATGCTTATGATGGAGCAAGGCTTAAAACTAAGACGAAAAGGTGCTTTTGTTAGGCTTAACATCAAAAAAAATGCAGACCCTGATATCGTTAACTTTTTAAATTCCCATATGCAGATATTTTATAAAGATATTTATGAATACGATATACCTCTAAATCTTGGCGCTCTTTGGCAAGTTGTTGGAAATAAAGAGTTTATTCACTTAACAATGGCTCCAAATACACCAAAAATTTTGCCTCCTTTTAATACAAGCGAGTCAATTTTCCAAATCATAGACAAAGGCGATGTACTTTTAATGCACCCTTATGAGAGTTTTGACCCAGTTACATCTTTCATACAAGAAGCTGCAAAAGATCCAAAAGTTATCTCTATTCGTATGACACTATACCGTGTTGAGAAAAACTCACCAATAGTTCAAGCACTTATAAATGCAGCAAGCGAAGGAAAACAAGTTACGGCTATGGTTGAACTTAAAGCAAGGTTTGACGAAGAGAATAACCTCCACTGGGCAAAAGCTCTTGAGAGTGCTGGAGCTCACGTGATTTATGGTATTTCTGGATTTAAAGTTCATGCAAAAGTTGCTCAAGTTATACGTCAAATTGATGATAAGTTAAAGATTTATATGCACTTTGGCACAGGAAATTACAATGCTTCAACAGCGAAAATATATACTGATGTGAGCCTTTTTACTTCAAGAGAAAACTATGCAAAAGATTCAACTACATTTTTCCACATACTCTCAGGTTTTTCAAAAAATAGAAAACTAGACGCCCTTTCCATGTCTCCAATGCAGATAAAAAACCGTGTTATTGCCATGATAGCTGATGAAGCAAGCAAGGGAAAAGATGGTCATATAATCGCTAAAATGAACTCTTTGGTTGATGAAGATGTAATAGCTGCGCTCTACAATGCTTCAAGCAAAGGAGCAAAAATAGAGTTAATCATAAGAGGAATATGTTGCTTGCGTCCTGGCGTAAAAGGTGTTAGTGAAAACATAACTGTAAAATCTATAGTTGGAAGATACTTAGAACACGCAAGAGTTTTTTACTTTAAACACAATCCAAATCTTTATATCTCAAGTGCTGACTGGATGCCAAGAAACCTAGAGAGAAGGTTAGAGCTTATGACACCAGTTGAAGATAAATCTTTACAAAAGAAACTTTTGGAAATTTTACAACTTCAACTAAGCGATAATTATCTAAGCACATATCTTGGAAGTGATGGAGAGTACACTAAAAAAGTATTAGGCAAGGACGAAAAACAGATAAATTGCCAAAGTATGCTTGAAGAGTATATAAATAGAATTTTTAAATCAATGAAAAAAGACACAACTTCTTCAAAAGCTGACCTATTAACAAAGAAGCTTTTTAAAGATAGTTAAAAGTATATAGATTCAAACAGTAACAAGTAGTTTAAAATTTAATTTAAATTTTAAACTAAAAAGTCTTTTTCAAGTCTTCTTCAAGTATTAAAATTTTGTTATTTTTTTTCAAGGAGATTTCATGAGAATGTCAATTTTTTCAAAATTGATTTTTGGTTTTCTTGTTGCTTGTTTGAGCTTTGCTACTTTACAAGCCAAAGATGTTGTGCCTGTTATGGTTATACATAGCGGAACAAGCGGTCTTGGGCTAACAGAAGAAGAGTTCTCAAAAAGAGCTGAAGCCATGAAAGAGTCACTAAAAGCTGGTCAAGCTGTGCTCATTCGTGGTGGAACTGCTGAAGAAGCTGTTATAGCTGCTATAAAAGTCATGGAAGACAACCCAATCTTCAATGCAGGAAAAGGCGCTGTTTTCAACGCAGATGGCGAAAATGAGTTAGATGCATCTATAATGGATGGAAAAACAAAAAAAGCTGGTGCAGTTGCTGGTGCTAAACACATCAAAAACCCTATCGAAGCTGCAAAACTAGTAAAAGACAAAACTTGGCATACACTCATAGCTGGTGATGGAGCAGATGCTCTTGCAAAACAATACGGCTTAGAGATGGTTGACCAACACTACTTCTTTACACAAAACAGATATGACTCTTACTTAAAAGCAAAAGAGAAAGAAGAGAAAAAATCTTTTATTGACCATGAAAAAATTGATGCTCCTAAAAAAACATCGAGTGCAGATCTCGGTCTTTATACAGACCCATATCTTGGAACAGTTGGCGCATTAGCACTTGACAAAGAAGGCAACCTTGCAGCTGGAACAAGCACTGGTGGTATGACAAACAAGATGAAAGGGAGAATCGGAGATTCACCTATTATTGGCTCAGGAACATATGCTGACAATGATGGATTAGCAATCTCTTGCACTGGCTCTGGTGATATTTTTATGCGTGTAAATGCAGCTCACGAAGCAAATGTACTTTACAAATATAAAAAATTAACTCCAACAAAAGCAGCTGAAGGCGCTATACAACAAGTTGCGGATTTAGATGGTAGAGGTGGAATCATCTCTCTTAATGCAAAAGGTGAGACTGGGTTTGCTTGGACAAAAGATAAACTTGGTATGTATCACGGATACGCTAGAGGCAACGCAGAGCCTGTAGTTGTTTTCCCTGTAGCTAAATAAAAAGTCTTAAAAACTACACTAGATAAAACTCTGGTGTAGTTTTATCTACACTCTAACTTTGTGATTTTATCTCCGATTTTTATGCCAAGTTTTTCAAAATCGCCCTCTTTTAACTCAAGTGCTATATTGGCATTTTTCTTAGAACTGTGCGTTTTAAGAGAGAGTGGCTCCATGTTTTCTATCTGAAACAAAACACCATTTTCATCAAAAAATCCAATACTAAGTGGAACAAAGGTATTTTTCATCCAAAAAGATAAAATTCGCGGGTTTTCAAACACAAAAACCATTCCAACTCCAACATCGGCTTTATTTGACAAACCAATTTCTCTTCTTTGCTGAGTTGTGGCAGATGGTAAATTTGCCTCTTTATAACCATTGTCCATCTCTAAGATACAAAGGTTTTCAACATTGCTCGCAAAAAGTTTACATGTAAAGATTAAAAATAGTAAAAATAGACCTTTTTTCAAGCTTTTTCCTCTTCTGTAAATGGTAGCTTTTTTTGCTCTTTTATTTTTTTCTTTTTTTGATTAAATTTACTAAAAGATATAAGCTCTTCAGTTGTTTTTATCTCTTCAGGCAGATTTCGCAAACTTTGTTCAAAAACTACGGCTGCGCTTTTTGCATCCCAAAGTCCACGATGAACGCCACCTTCTGTGATATTTAACATTTCCCTTAAAAATGAAAGTCCATACTTTGGTGCTTCAATGGTTTTTCTAGCCAAATCAATAGTGCAAAGCCTTCTGTTTAAAAGTGGGGGTAAATTGTTTTTTGTATAAGCGTTAGAGATGAACCAAAAGTCAAATTCAACATTGTGAGCAACAAATACTGCATCTCTTAAAAATAGTCTAAATTTCTCCAAAACGCTAATTTCGCTTGGTGCAGTTTTTAACATTTCATCGGTTATACCAGTTAATCCTATGATGATTTCGGATAGATTTTGAAAATGAATGAGTGAGTTAAATTCGCCAATTATCTCGCCGTTTTGAAACATAACAGCACCTATTTCAATGATATGCCCATCTTGCAGGGAGCATCCGTTTGTCTCTATGTCAACTATGCAAAACTTTTGAGCATCTATCGGTACATCTTTTGTTAAAAGGTGTATGTGTCCGTCAACTTCTCCAAGTTTTATACCCATACTGTCTAAATCTTCAAGGGTTTTTATATCAAACTCTGCAAGCGGTTTTACGTGGTTTATCAGATTA
>JBKECC010000104.1:0-21336 GCA_047974135.1 Campylobacteraceae bacterium
TTCATATCTTTTATAAAGCGCTGCCATTGTTTTATAGTAAGGCTGATCGGCTCTCTCGTGGGCTAGTTCAGGAGTTAAAAAAGTGTTTTTGTATCTTGATATTTCGTTTGCAACGCTTGAAGTTGGAAGTTCGCTCTCAAAACTTTTTAAAATTCTTTTTTTATCATCACTATCTATAACAACAAAGTTATTTTTTCTATTTAATTTGTCTATATGAAATTTTAAAAAGATAAGTCCAAACTTGTGAAAAGTACATAAAAGCGGAGGATAAACAACTCTTATATCCGCACTTCTTAAAAGAGAGAGTGCCCTCTCGCGCATCTCACTTGCAGCTTTATTTGTAAAAGTAAGAGTGAGTGTATTTGCAGGGTCAATTCCTACTTCGCCTATCAAGTAAGCTAACCTTGAAGTGATTGTTTTTGTTTTTCCACTCCCAGCACCTGCTAAGATTAAAACCGGGTTTAACACCTCTTTTACGGCTTCAAGTTGTGAGTCATTAAGCGTATCTAAAATCTTTTCCATAACCAATCTTTTCATAAAATAGTAAGATTTTATCTAAAATTAGGTTATAAAAAGTTTTGACATCACAAAATGAAAGATTTTTTGTTTACATGTAAAAGAAAATAAACATATTTTACAAAAGCAACTTTTTTATATCACTATAAATCTTATCAATCTCTTCTCTACTAACTTTTAAATATCTAAAACCTATCAAAGTGAAAAATCCTTCTGTCAGTAAAAGCGCTAATCTTAACTTTCTGCCTTCAAAAGTACTGTCATCTATGGAGTTTATGGCAAATCTATACCACTCTTGAAACTCCTCTTCTTTTGCAGTGTTTTTAAATAAGGAAGTAATAGCCATGCAACTATCCAAATCAGTATATTCAAATATAAATTTTATATGTGCTTTTGCTCTTGACTCGGAAGATTTATCATCTTTCATCAAAACATCTATAACATCATTATATTGTTTATCGAATTTATCCACTACTGCTTTTAAAATGCCCTCTTTGTTTCCAAACACATACTGCACACCACCGATTGATACATCTGCCCTATCGGCTATCTTTCTTATACTTAGATTTTCAACGCCCTCTTTTATGATTATCTCTTCAACTATTTTGATTAGAGTGTCTTTGTCTATTTTATTTTTCTTATTTGGCATTTATAACCTTTTGCAAATTTAGCTGCATTTACATGTAAAAAAATTTTTGAAATTTTATCATAACAAATTTACAAACTGTTAATTTTCATAGAATACAATTTCGGTTTTAAAAAAATACATACGTATGTATTATAAAAGGATTACTATGAACTTTGGCTTAAAAATCATATCTGTTTTGATGCTTGGTTTGGTATTGAATGGCTGCTCAAATAGTGGGAATGCAAACGAGCAAGCTGGTGTACAAGCTGTTGAAGTTGGCTATATAACTGTGAGTGAACAAGCGATACCGTTACAACAAGAGATATCAGGCAGGGTAAAGGCTAAATATATCTCTGATGTAAGACCACAAATTGATGGAATTATAAAAGAGCAAAAATTTAAAGAGGGTAGCTTCGTTAAAAAAGGCGATATTTTATATATCATAGATCCTGATACTTACGAGGCAACTTATGAGAGTGCAGTTGCAGCTTTAAAAAGTGCCGAGGCAGATTTGGCAACTCTAAAATTAAAAAGCGAGAGATACGATGAGCTTTTAAAAATTGAGGGCATATCCAAACAAAATGCCGATGATGCAAGAGCTGCTTACTTGCAAGGCATTGCATCGGTTGAACAAAATAAAGCTTCAGTAAAAAGTGCAAAGATAAATCTTGATAGAACAAAGATAAAAGCGCAAATTTCTGGCTATATAGGAGTTTCAAGTTATACGGCTGGTGCCCTTGTGTCTTCAGGTCAATCAAGTGCATTGGCTACTATAAGATACACAGATTCTGTATATTTAGATTTAAGTCAATCAAATACTCAGCTTTTTAAACTTAAAAAACTTCTCTCACAAGAAAATATAAAAAAAGGAAGTACTGAAATCAACATACTTCTTCCTGATGGTTCAGTTTATAAATATAAAGGGGTGTTACAACTTCAAGAAGTATCTGTTGATGAAAGCACTGGATTTGTAACCCTTAGAGCCGAAGTACCAAATACTGAAGGTGAACTCTTGAATGGCATGTTTGTAACTGCTATAGTTGAAAGTGCTATTGATACAACCGCTTATCTTATACCTCAACAAGCAGTTTTAAGAGATGCAAAATCTAATCCGATAATAACAACGATAAGAGATAATAATACAGTTGAGCAAAAAATCATAACAACTGAAAGAGCAATAGGTAAAAGTTTGATGGTAACAAGTGGTGCAGAAAGTAGCGATAAAATCATTATAGAGGGACTAGGCAAAGTAAATACAAATAGTATCGTATCTCCCGTTGATGTAACTGACAGATATGCTAATTTAACAAAAGTAGAGACAAAATGATAGCTCGTTTCTTTGTAAACCGCCCAATATTTGCATGGGTTATCTCTATAGTTATAATGCTTGGAGGTGCTTTGTCCTTAAATAAACTTGCACTTGAGCAGTATCCAGATATTGCTCCTCCTACTATTCAGATTTCTGCAACTTATACAGGTGCATCTGCAGAAACGGTTGAAAATAGTGTTACGCAAATCATAGAACAAGAGTTAACAGGGCTTGATGGCTTAGATTACTTTTCATCAACAAGTAGCTTTGGTTCCGCTTCTATAAGCGTTGTATTTGAAAAAGGAACCGATGCAGACATAGCTCAAGTCCAAGTAAATAACAAAATTCAACAAATAACTTCAAGACTGCCTAGCGATGTTCAAACAGAGGGCGTAACAGTCGTAAAATCTCAAAACAGCTTTTTGATGATCGTTGCACTTTATGATGAGTCTGGAAAATATGATGAAACCGATATTTCAGACTACCTTGTAAGTAATATACAAGATGGTTTATCAAGAGTTGAAGGTGTTGGTAGTGTACAAGTTTTTGGTGGCGAATATGCCATGAGAGTTTGGCTTGACCCAAATAAATTAAAATCTTTATCTCTCATGCCTTCAGATGTTACAAGTGCTATTACTACACAAAATGCGCAATCTTCTGCTGGTAGTATAGGAGCTAAACCTTATGGAAGCAAAGGGCAAGAACTTAACGCAGAAGTAATCTCAAGAGCAAAACTAACAAGCGTAGATGAATTTAAAATATAATTTTAAAAAGCAATAACAATGGCTCTGATGTTCTTTTATCTGATGTGGCAAGGGTTGAACTTGGTAGTCAAGACTATTCATACACTGCAAAAATCAATGGTAAATCTGCAAGCGGTATAGCTGTTATGCTAGCTGCTGATGCAAATGCTGTATCAACTGCTTCAAGAGTAAAAGAGTTTATAAGTGGCTATGAGAGTATATTGCCTGCAGGCCTTCAAGTGACTTATCCTTATGATACTACTATCTTCGTTGAAGAATCTATACAAGAAGTTGTAAAAACTCTATTTGAAGCAATAGTTCTAGTAATCATCGTAATGTTTGTGTTTTTAAATAGTTGGAGAGCTACTATCATCCCAGCAATCGCTGTGCCTGTTGTTTTGCTTGGAACATTTGGAGTTTTATATCTACTTGGTTTTACTATAAATTCTCTTACAATGTTTGGTATGGTTTTAGCCATAGGACTCTTGGTTGATGATGCTATCGTTGTTGTAGAAAACGTTGAAAGAAATATGGAAGAAAAGCATTTACCTCCAAAAGAGGCAACTATACTAGCCATGGAAGAGATAACAAGTGCTCTTATAGGTGTAGCTATAGTTCTTTCAGTAGTATTTTTACCAATGGCTTTCTTTGGGGGATCAACTGGGGTTATATATAAACAATTCTCAGCAACCATCATATCTGCTATGGTTCTATCAGTGGTTGTTGCCTTAACGCTTTCTCCGGCTATTTGTGCAACATTTTTAAAGCCAAAAGATCATAATAAAAAAGATACGGGGCCTATTGCATGGTTTAATAATAAATTTACAGAATTGACAAAAAAATATACAAATGGTGTATCAAAATTTATAACTAAACCAGCTAAGTGGCTAATACTATATTTTGCAATCATAGCTTCATTATTGTACTTTTTTACAAAGCTTCCTACTGGATTTTTACCAACGGAAGATCAAGGAAGTTTAATGGTTCAATTTACTCTTCCAGTAGGAGCAAGTTCTACTAGAAGTGCAGAGGCTGAACAACAAATAATAGACTATTTCCTAACAGAAGAAAAAAAGAATACAGATACCATCTTTACGCTAGTTGGATTTTCTTTTAGTGGAAGTGGACAAAATGTCGGTATGGCATTTATAAATTTGAAAAATTGGAGTGAACGTCAAAATGTTGGTGATAGTGCTGATGAGATAGCTCTAAAAGCAATGATGACATTTTCAAATAGTGCTTCAAAATATTTTGTAAGAGACGCTAGTGTATATGTCATGAATCCTCCTGCTATCGATGGTTTAGGACAAACAGATGGATTTGACTTTAGACTGCAAGCAACATCAGCGATGACAAGAGCAGACTTGCTTGCAGCAAAAAATAGTGTTTTACTTGAAGCACAAAAAAATACTCTCATGAGCAATGTAAGGGTTGAGGGAACTGAAGAGACTTCACAACTAAAAATAAATTATAACAATAAAAAAGTTTTTTCACATGGACTTTCACTTTCTGATATAGATACTACTCTTAGTATTGCTTGGGCTGGTTCATACGTTAATGACTTTTTAGATAAATCAAGAGTAAAAAGGGTTTATGTTCAAGGAGATGCCAACTTTAGATCAAAACCAGAAGACTTATATACTTGGAATGTAAGAAATTCCGAAAATAGCATGGTCTCCTTTGAAGAGTTTGCAACTTCATCTTGGAATCCAACAGAAAAATCTCTAACAAGATATAACGGTTTAGCTTCTTATCAATTTCAAGGCTCACCTGCAAGTGGTATAAGTTCTGGTGTAGCTATGAATGAAATGGAAAGAGTTGCAAAAGAGATAGCGCCTGATACTACGTATGCTTGGAGTGGATTATCTCATCAAGAAAAACTTTCAGGAAGCCAATCTACATCTTTATATTTACTTTCCTTGATAGTTGTATTTTTATGCTTAGCTGCACTTTATGAGAGTTGGTCTATACCATTTTCAGTTCTCATGGTTGTTCCTCTCGGGGTTATAGGAACTATCCTTGCTGTACATTTTAGAGGATTAGAAAATGATATATATTTTCAAGTGGCACTTCTAACGACGATTGGATTATCCGCTAAAAACGCTATATTAATTGTTGAGTTTGTTGAAGATGCCTATGAAAAAGGAAAGCCACTGCTTGAGTCAGCCATTGAAGGAGCAACATTGAGACTTAGACCAATCATGATGACATCTTTAGCATTTATAGCTGGCGTAACACCTCTTGCCGTCTCAACTGGAGCCGGTGCAAATGGGAGAATTGCGATTGGTACTGGTATCATTGGTGGAACGTTAACTGCTACTATTTTAGCTATATTCTTTGTTCCACTGTTCTTTGTTATAATCAAAAAGCTATTTACAAGAACTAAAAAAGTTGTAGGAAAATAATATGAAAAATATAATTATACTGTTTATTCCAATTTTGCTATTTTTAACTGGTTGTTCAACTCATACAACTCCCCTACAAAGCAACTTTACAATGCCTTATAGTTATGGTGATAACTCATCATCAAACAAGAGCAATGTGGATATAAATTGGTGGAAAAATTTTAATTCACCAACTCTTGTTACTTTGATAGAAGATGCAAAGAAAAATTCACCAGATGTTTTGATAGCTATTGAAAGTTTAGAGCAAGCAAGACTTACATTAGAAAATGCAGGACTTGCTTACTATCCAACCATAAGCTCCTCAGCAAGTAGCAGTGGCACTAGAACAAAACCAGATGGAAGTTCTTGGAGTACTTCAAAGTCAACAAGTGGAACCGTTAGTATTAGTTATGAGCTTGACTTGTGGGGCAAGATAGCTGGGCAAAAAGAAGAAGCAAATGCATCATACTTTGCAAGCAAATACAGCAAAGATGCAACGATGCTGTCTTTATATTCTTCTGTTGCAACTGCTTATTTTAACTTTTTAGCAACAAATGAGAGATTAGCCATCGCTAAAAGTAACTTAGAGATTAGTCAAAAATTGATGAATGTGGTAAATGGTCAATACAAAGTAGGAACAGTTACAGCACTTGATGTTTATACTCAACAAACAACTCTTCTAAATCAACAAGCAACAGTTGATGGGCTAGAACTAAGCCTCAAAGAGTACAAAAATGCTCTTGCGATATTAATCGGTAAAACTCCACAAGAGTTTAATACTACAAATGATGATTTTTGGAAGTTAAATCTGCCTACCATTGAAGCTGGATTACCTTCAGAACTACTGCTTGAGCGTCCAGATATAGCAAAGGCAAGAGAAGATGTAAATAGTGCAAATGCTGCAACAAAAGTAGCAAATGCAAACAGGTTTCCAAGCTTTACTTTAAGTGCAAGTGGTGGCATCTCTTCTGCTTCGCTTTTATCCTTTAAAGATCCAACAAGCACACTTTCACTGGGACTAAGTGCTGCTTATACTCTTCTTGATTGGGGTAATCTTAAAAACTTAAGAGATATAGAAGTGAGTAAAACAAGAAGTGCTATAGCTACCTACAACAAAACGATACTGACAGCATTGCAAGAGACATCTGATGCGTTAAATAGTGTTGCTTATCAAAAAAGTCAAGTTGTTTTACAAGAGGATATAGTAAACTTCTCACAAAAATCACTTGAAATCTCAGAATCCCAGTATAAACACGGAACTAGCGATTTTACAACATTACTAAATTCTCAAACTTCATATTTTAGTGCGAGAGACAATCTAGCAACGCAAAGATTGAATCACTTAAACGCCCTTATAACACTATACAAAGTTCTTGGTGGTGGATGGGACATGGACACTGAATTATAAAATATTTTAGACATTTAAGTTCTTACATGTAAGAACTTAAATGGTTTATCCGTGTTATATATTTTTATACTTTTTTTTACATGTAAGTTTAAAAACTACTCTTGTTATGATTATGATTGAAAGAACTATACTTACATAATCCAAAACAACATGCCATTTTGCTTGTTCATAATTCCAAAATTCAAAAGCAAATCTCATAAAAAGTTTTGAGATTATATCTCTTTGCATAACTACATAACCAGCATAAATAACTATAAGTGCTGATACAAATAAGATAAAAATATAGTTTAATTTTACATTTATAGGAAATCTTTTTTTAGCAAATGCTACCAATCTTTGCCACTGTAAACCTATGTGAATAGATGAGAAAAATAAAAACCAATACGCAGAAGTTGTATGTATTTGTTGCAACATCAAAGTGCTTTTAAACCCTAAAAATGTAAAAACAAATTTTGATATCATAATACTGCTAAATATTAATGTAGACATCGATAGTAGCATTAAAAAAATAATTAGCGTATTTAAAACTCTAAAAGTAGTTTGTTTGGCTCTAAAAAACGAGGTAAACCAACCACTATTTATACTTACATGTAAGATGATAAACGATAAAAATAAAACTCCAAAACTTTCATGAATTTTATTGCCAGTTATCTTATTTAAAAATAGTGATATAAAAAGCAGAATCATCACAATATTTGTAAAATTTCGCAAGATTTGCTTTTTACTCATTTTTGATTACTCTTATGCAAGAGAAAACTCTTTTACAAGACTCTCTATTTCTCTTTTTGTAGAGCTGTCTCTAACACTTCGCCCTCTTATAGCAACGCCATCTAACACGCTCGCACTTGGATTTAATAGTCTGATATCAGAAACACTTCTTCCAAAGTAGCTACCCTCGTGTGTTGTAAAAGGAATGATAGTTTTTCTGGCAAAACTGTTTTTCTCAAAAAAAGTAAACAGTGCCATAGGAATCGTTCCCCACCAGTTTGGATAACCTATAAATACAGTGTCAAACTTATCTATATTAGATAGAGTTGATGAAAGTTCTGGCTTAAAATTTGCATTTTGCTCTTTCTTTGCCTGATCAACCACACTATCATAATCTTGTGGGTAAGTTTGCACTGTTTTTATCTCATGCAAAACTCCTCCTGTTTGGTTCTGTATCTCATTTGCCAAAAATCTGGTATTTCCAGAATGTGAAAAATACGCTATCAAAATCTTACTATTTTGCTTAGAATTAGACGAATTTTCTGTTGCAAGAAGCTGTTTTGGAAGTATTAGAGCCATAAAAACAAAAGAAGCTGTTTTCATAAAATATCTCCTTTTATTTTTGATATTTTGTTGTAAATTTTTTAAAGACATTTTGTCTCCTTGGATATGAAATTGGCTGATTATAACTTTTAAACGGTTACTACAAATAGAATGATTTTCCCTGAAAATTGCACATTTCTACAATAGACAAAAAATAGTTTTGAAAATTTACATTTTGCAGGATTAGGCAATTTTAATAGATTTTTATTCTACAGGTTTTTTATATAAATATATATAATATTCAAAAATAAATATGGAGAAAATTATGAGTAAAAAAGTACTAATCATATCATCAAGTCCAAGAATAAATGGAAATTCTGATTTGTTGTGTAAAGAGTTTGAAAGAGGTGCGAAAGAGGCTGGAAATGAAACAGAATTGATTCATTTTAAAGACAAAAAAATCAATTACTGTACAGGATGCGGGTCATGTTTTACCAAAAAAGAGTGTGTTCAAAAAGATGACATGAAAGAGGTTTTAGAAAAAATGCTAAATGCAGATGTTATAGTTTTATCAACACCGGTATATTTTTATTCACTCTGTGGACAGATGAAAACGCTCATTGATAGAACCTGTCCTAAATATGAACAGATTTCAGACAAAGAGTTTTATTTTATTCTCACAGCTGCTGACACAAATATAAGAGCGATGCAAAGAACGGTTGAGGATTTTAGAGGATTTTTGGATTGTTTAAATAATCCAGTAGAAAAGAAGATTTTGTACGGTGTTGGTGTATGGAACAAAGGCGATATAGTTAATCTTCCTATTATGGATGAAGCATATAAAACAGGAAAAAATTTATAATCTATGAGCAATAAAGCTAAAATATTTCTACTCTCAATAATGAGCTTTTTGGTTGGAATGTCACAATTTATCATTGCTGGTGTACTTGACCAAATAGCTTTATCATTAAATATATCCATAGCATCCGCTGGTCAATTGATGAGTGTATATGCTTTATCAAGTGCCATTGGAACACCTTTACTGTTAATGCTAATGGCTAAAATAGATTTGCGAAATCAAATGATTTTTGCTCTAATAGTTTTCATTATAGGAATTTTTACATTGCTTGTCTTTGATAACTATTTTTTTATTGTTATTTCAAGAATGGTTGTTGGGGTTGGCGCAGGAGTATTTGTCGTAACGGCATACGCCATTAGCGCAAGACTAGCAATTGCTGGGCAACAAGGAAGAGCAATGGCAAGCGTTGCTATTGGATTTAGCATCGCATTAGTTTTTGGTGTACCTTTAGGACGTATTATCTCCGCACTTTTTAATTGGGAAATGAACTTTTGGTTAATTGGCATTTTAAGCATTGTCTGCTTGTTTGTCATTCTAAAAGAGATACCTAAAGTGACCAATGTTCAATCAAATATCACTCTTAAAGAGCAAGTTACATATTTTACAAAGCCTTATATAACAACCGCGCTTTTTGCAACATTGTTCTTTTTTGTTAGTTTTGGAATGATTAATACCTACATTACTCCATTTATTTTTTCAATTGACACCGTAAGTGAAAAAGAGATGAGCGTTATACTTTGCGTACTTGGTATAGCAAGCTTTATAGGTTCAAAGTTAGCAGGTTCGTTATCAGACAAATTAGGAGCTTCTAAAACACTCTATAGCAGTATGTGTGTACACTTTTCTGCGATGATGTTACTCTTTTTTGCAACACACTCTATATTGTTAAGTACTTTTTTGCTATTTATTTGGATGAGTGCTTCATGGACTTTTGGTCCATCTCAAAGTATCAATTTAGCTTCAATTGCGCCTAAAGCATCTGCAATGATACTTGGTTTTAATAGCTCTTTTGTGCAATTAGGTTTTGCAGTTGGCGGAGGTATTGGTGGTATAACAATTACTCACTTTCCTATTATTGCTTTGTGTGGTGTGGGTTCTGTTAGTGTTATAGTTGCCTTCTGTTTTTTGAGATTATCACAAAAATATCTCAAAACGGCCACTTGATATTGTCAATTTAAAAGAAAAATTATCATGATAGAAAATGGATATTATAAAGGAAGTAGATGAAAAAATATGTATTTACCCTACTAATCACAATTTTTATATTGCTTAATCAAGCAAGTGGAGAAGATATGAAGATAAAAATTTCAATTGGCGAACAAAGTTTTTTTGCTACATTAAACAACAGCAGCACAGCAAAAGAGTTTTTTGATTTATTGCCGATGACTATTAACATGGATGAGCATGGAGGTTTTGAGAAAAACTATCGTCTTGGAAAAAGATTGTCTGGCAGTAGTCTTTCACCAGATATTATAAGAGAAGGCGACTTGATGATTTGGTCTCAAAGTGTTTTAGTTCTTTTTTACAAAGAACATTCAACTTTTTATAGCTATATTCCCCTTGGTCGCATAGATGATACAAAAAGACTTGAAAAAGCTTTGGGTAGAAGTAGCATAAAAGTAAAATTTGAATTGATACAATAGGTTAAAGGATTATCTAATGAATATATTAAAAATAATTGCTGTATTATTTTTGCTTTTTGCTGTAGTTTTAACCATAGCAATTTTTGCTTTTTTTAATCAAGAGAGTTTTGGAAAAATACCAAGTGGTGAGCGTTTAAAAAAGATAGAAGCTTCGCCAAACTATAAAGATGGAGTATTTCACAACAGGCTCCCTTCTGTTATGGCTATATCAAACAAATCAAAGATTCAAGGTTTGTATGATTTCATCTTCAACAATAATGCCGCTGATTTATACCCAAAACTATCACTTCCTTCAGTAAAAACGGATTTAAAAGCACTCAAAAAAGATGAAAATGTTTTAGTTTGGCTTGGACACTCTTCGCTTTTTTTACAAGTTGATGGAGTTAAGTATTTAGTTGATCCTATACTGTTTTTTGCTTCGCCTACTTCTTTACTTAACAAACCTTTTGCTGGAACAAATATATATACACCTGAGGATATACCTGATGTTGATTATCTTCTTATAACACACGATCACTGGGATCACTTAGACTATAAAGCAGTAAAAAAACTAAAAAACAAAATTGGCAAAGTGGTAACAGGACTTGGGGTTGGTGAGCATTTTGAGTATTGGGGTTATGATAAAGATAAAATCATAGAACTTGATTGGAATGAAAAGGTGGTTTTAGATGAAAATCTAACTTTACATGTATTTCCAGCAAGACATTTTTCAGGTCGCGGACTAAACAATAGAGATAAAAGTTTATGGGTTTCTTTCATGATTGAATCAAAGACAAAAAATATATTTTTAAGTGGAGATACTGGATATGATATACACTTTAAAGAAATAGCAAAACAATTTCCAAAAATAGACTTTGCGGCTATTGAAAATGGTCAATATGATGTAGATTGGAGTAGTATTCATCTTTTGCCACAAGAACTTATCAGTGCTGCAAAAGAGTTAAATGCTTCAAGATTTATGACTATTCACAATTCAAAATATGCTCTAGCTAAACACTCTTGGTATGCACCGCTTGACAATGTATATAAAGCTTCAAAAGAGGAAAATTTAGGTCTTGTAACTCCAATGATTGGAGAGGTTGTATATCTTGACAATAAAACCAAAGAGTTTGAAAATTGGTGGAGAGATTTGGAGTAAGAGAGGATTAAGAGAAAATTATATATTTTCTCTTAACTGTTTTATGTGTGATTTTGGAGGAAGTCCAAACATCCTCGAGTATTCTCTGCTAAACTGCGATGGGCTTTCATATCCAACCTCAAAGGCAACATCTGAAACTTCTCTGTTTTGCATCAAAAGCATCTGTTTTGCCTCTTCAAGTCTTAGTGTTTTTTGAAATTGCAACGGACTCATAGTTGTTAACTTTTTAAAAATATGGTACATGGATGATTCACTAAGACCAAGTGATTTTGCAAGGGTACTCATGCTTATATTTTCATTATAGTTTTTCTTGATTTTCATGATAGCTCTTACAACTTGTCCGGTTGAACTTCCTTCCATAACATACTCTTTTAGAAATTCACCACCTTTATTACTTATCAAGATGTATAAAATCTCTTTGATTATCAATGAGGATAAAAATTTTACTTTTTGTGGTTCTCCGTTTAGTTTTGCAAGTCTTAAAACCGCTTCAAGAAGTTCTGGATTGTCATTGTCACACAAACACATTCCTACTTTTGATTGGTTGTTAGTTTCTATTTGTGCTACCTTTATATCTTTGAGTGTATCAAAAATCTCTTCCATGGTAAATGTTAAACTTAGCGATATAAAAGGTTCCTCTTTTGAAGCTCTTGATATTCTAACTTTAGCTGGTATATGTATAGAGGAGAGAAGATGCTTTGATTCGTTATATTCAAGCATTATATCGTTAAGTCCAACAGTTTTTGAACCCTGCAGGCTTATACATATACAAGGTTTATACATAACATTTACAAACTCTGTCGTAGCAGTCGAAACAAAAAAGTTTAAAGAGGGAACATTTGTTGTTATTCTCCCATCTTCCACATATCTTTCATGAACAAACTCTAATAGTTCTTCTCTGTAATCTGTTAAGGTTTTTTCCATTGTAACTCCCTTAATAGTTTATAGTTACTCGTTTATACTCTATGTATAGAGTATAAACGAACTATTATAGTATCATGTTTTATTTAATTATTTTCTACTATTAAGCACACCATCTAAAGTTTCTTTTGCTATTTTTGCTTCTTGTTCGCCAACATTTATCTCTATAACTTTTACAAAATCTTCCAATGCTTCTTTAGTAAAACCTACATTCATTGAAATGTTTAGATGACTTCTTAGCTGTGCTGCAGTTCCTCTTAGGCTTGCAAGTGCAGATATGGTAGATAGCTCTCTTGTTTTGTAGTCAAGTATATCTCTAGCAAATATATCAGTAAAAAGATGTTCTTTTAAAAATGTATCTATTGTCGGTACAAAAAGTTGATAACCACTTGGTGCTGGTATGGTCTTACTTCCGATTAAATCTGCTCTAACTCTTGCGCCATACTCATCTTTGTTTATATCAGAAGATATTGGGCTAGCTTCTCTTCCAACTTCATCTTTTATACCCTTACTTTGCCTATCATCCAAAACCACTTTAAAAGCGTTGATACCATTTAAACTTCTTGGAAATCCTGAATATGCATACATTTGTATCAAAACTTCTTTTATCTCATTTATGGTTAAACCTGCATCCAAACCTTCATTTAACGCTACGTTTAATTTTTCAATATTTCCGCTTGCCGTAAAAGCTGCTATTGTTATGATGCCTTGTTGTTTTTTATCTAAATGTTTTATATCCAAAGTGGTTGCTCCTATACTATTTGCTAAAGCAAAAAATGAAATTGCTAAAATTGATAAAAACTTTCTCATTTTACTTCTCCTACTTTTTTGTTGTATTCTTCGTCTGTTACTTTTTCCATCCATGTAACAGTTTTTCCATCAAGATTTGTGGTAATAGCCATATGTGTCATTGACTCATTGTTGCTTGCACCGTGCCAATGCTTAACTCCCGGTGGGCACCAAACAACATCACCAGCTTTTATCTCTTGTACTTCTTTGCCCCACACCCCAGTTTTACCAACACCAGAAACAACTACTAAATGTTGTCCTGCTGGATGAGTGTGCCAAGCTGATCTTGCATTTGGTTCAAAAGTTACATAACCACTAGAAAAACTTGTAACATTATTTGGTGGAAATAACATATTTACATGTACATTTCCTGTAAAATACTCAGATGAGCCATTAAACGAACCTTGCGAGCCAGCTTTGTGTATAACCTGACTACTTTGTGCATTCAAGGCAGTAACTCCAACTATTAAAACCAATGAGATACTTTTTAACATTTTTATATTCATAATTAATTCCCTTTTTTTACATGTAAAGAATTACAAAACTTATTTATAAGTTTTTTCCATAAAATTCAACTAATTTATTCATTGCTTGATCTACATATTTTGGTACCCAATATGTTTCAATATGTGTTGCACCATCAATTAAAAACAGCTCTTTATTCTTTGTACCAGTTGCATCTTTAAATGCTTTCTCAGTCATATAAAGTGAATCTGCTTTAGTACCTGCCATCATAAGTAGTGGTTGGTTGATTAAATCCATATTGCTTGAAGCATCAAAGTTCATAAGTTCAAGTAAACTACTTGTGGTATATTTGAAAGTTGAGTTTGGATGAGCGTGTGTTTTCCAATAATAATCATAACCTTGACGATATAAATCAAATGGCAATTTTGCAATTTGCTCATCAGTTAAGTTAGCATCACCTGAGTATAAAACTTCACCACCAGCTATCTCTTGTTCTCTAGCCTTTGAAGCTTGCTCTAAACGTTGTTGAATAGTATCAAGTTGTGAATTATTGTACCCATTTCTACGAACCAAACCAGAATCAAACATGCTCAAAGTTGCAACGGCTTTAAAACGCTTATCTGTTTGTGCTGCTTTTATTGAGTACCCACCACCGCCACAAATACCAAGTAATCCGATATTATTTATATCAGCTCCTGGATATAGCGATATAAAATCTGCCATTGCGTGTATATCTTCTATTCTATTTTCAGGTTTATCTACACTACGTGGCAATCCGCCACTTCCACCTTGATAAGCAGCGTCAGCAGTTATAGCTATATAACCTTTGTCTGCTAAACGTTGTGCATACAATCCTGCTACTTGCTCTTTAACACCACTATTTGGATGAGCAACAACAATGGTAGGATATTTTTGACTTGCGTTATAATTTGCAGGAGTGTAAACATTGGCTACTATCTCAACACCATTTGCATGGTAACTTACTGGATGAATATTTACTTGTCCATCAACATTTTTAGTGATTGCACCTTGATATACTAATCCAAACGGATTGGTTATATTTTCTGCAGCCGCAACTGTTGCGATTCCGCAAACAGCGGTTGCTACTAAAGTTTTAATTTTTTTGTCATTTTCTTTCCTTTTTTTGTTGTTTTTTTAACTATTTACATGTAAATTTTAAGAAGCTTTGCTTTTTAGCGATTTCATATCGATAACAAATCTATATTTGACTTCACCTTTTTCTAAACGAACAAGTGCATCATTTATCTCATCAACACTTATAAGTTCAATATCTGCTGTGATGTTGTGTTCTGCACAAAAATCCAACATCTCTTGAGTTTCTCTAATTCCACCTATGTTTGAGCCAGAAAAACTTCTTCTCCCTGAAACAAGATTGAATGAACTAACCTCTAAAGGTTTAGCAGGAAGTCCAACTAAAACAAGCGAGCCATCAACTTTCAACATATTCAGATATGGATTTACATCGTGAAAAGCTGATACTGTGTCTAAAATCAAATCAAACTTAGACTGTTTACTCATTTGCTCACTGTCTTTTGATATAACAACCTCGTCTGCTCCAAGTTTTTTTGCATCAGCTGCTTTTGAGTTTGAAGTTGTAAAAACTGTTACGCTAGCTCCAAGTGCATGAGCTATCTTTATAGCCATGTGACCAAGACCGCCAATACCGATAATTCCTACTTTTTTACCAGGTCCAGCTTTCCAATGTTTAAGAGGTGAATAAACTGTTATACCAGCACATAAAAGTGGTGCGGCCGAAGCTAAATCTAAAGTTTTTGGTACATGCAAAACATAATCTTCATCAGTTACTATACTTTCAGAAAATCCACCATAAGTCATTCCTCCATATTTTTTATCAGGAGAGTTAAATACAAATGTTGGAAATTCTTCACAAAATTGCTCTTCTCCATCTTTGCAATATTCACATACCTTGCAACTATCTACCATACAACCAACAGCAGCTAAATCACCTACTTTAAACTTTGTGACTTTATCTCCAACGCTACTTACTCTTCCAACTATCTCATGTCCTGGAACCAATGGATAAGTTGTCATGCCCCAATCATTATGAGCTTGGTGCAAGTCAGAGTGACAAATACCGCAATATAATATCTCTATCTCAACGTCATTTGAAGTTGCTACTCTTCTTTTTATCTCGAACTTTTCTAATTTTTTATCGGCTGCATATGTGCCGTAAGCTTTTACATCTTTTGTTTGCATCTTTGTTCCTTATTTTTGATTTTGTTTTAAAAATTGTTGTTGTTTAGCACCATATCTTGGTCCAACATTTGGATATTTTTTGATTATATCTCCTATAGCTTCCAAATCTTTTGATGTTAAAACAACATCAACCGCCTTTGTATTTTCTTCTAAATACTTTCTTTTTTTAGTTCCAGGAATTGGAACAATGTTTTCACTTTGCGCCATTACCCAAGCAATCGCAAGCTGTGCTGATGTGCAATTTTTACTACTTGCAAATTTTGAAAACTCTTCTGATAGCATTTTATTGTTTTCTAAATACTCATCTTGAAATCTTGGCAATGTTTTTCTCATATCTGTATCATCCAAAGACTTCACATCTAAAGCATCACTTATAAATCCTCTAATCAAAGGAGAAAAAGCTACAAAAGTGATGCCAAGTTTTTTTGTTAAAGGAAGCATCTCTTTTTCCACATCTTTTGTCAAAAGCGAGTATTCACTTTGAAGCGCAGAGATTGAGTGGATACTAATAGATTTTTGTAAATCATCAGCCGTACAATCACTAATCACTAAAAACTTTACGTTTCCCTCTATTACAAGTTCACTCATTGCATTAACACTCTCATCAAAAGGAGTGTTTGGATCAACTCTGTGCATATAGTAAAGGTCTATAACATCTATTTTTAATCTTTTTAGACTATCTTCTACTGCTTCTTTTATATGTTTTTTGGAACAATCAAGATACATTTCATTTGTTTTAGCATTTTTCATTCTAAAACCAAATTTTGTAGCTAAGACTATTTTGTCTCGATTGTTTACTAAAACCTTTGAGATTAACTCTTCATTTTGTCCATTTCCATAAACATCAGCAGTATCCCAAAAATTTATACCAAGCTCTAGTGAACGCTCAAGAGTTAAAATACTCTCTTTATCATCAGGTGTTCCATAAGCAAAACTCATTCCCATGCAACCAAGACCCATGCTTGATATCTCTATGTTTGAGTTTCCAAGTTTTTTATACTTCATGATAAAATCCTTTTATTTGATTTGTTACGAAGATTATAAATAAAAATAGTATTTATCGGTAGAATAATTAACCTATATAATTGCCCAATTCTGCAAATTTAAAAAATTCTCTTATTTTTTTATAGTTACATGTAAATATCTTTTTATTTTATACTTTGCATAATCAGGCAATTTTATAAGAGTATCTTTCTACTGAAAAAAATACATATGGGGTATCATATAAATATAAAAATTCAAATCAAGGAAGTGAAAAAATGAAAATTTTAGTAAGTTACTTCTCGGCAACCGATACAACAAAAAAAGTTGCGATAAATTTATCACAAAGTATAAATGCGGACATTTATGAGATTAAGCCAGAAGTTTTATATTCATCAGCAGATTTAAATTGGAACAACAAAGAGAGTCGCAGTAGCGTTGAGATGAGAAATTTGGACTTTCGCCCTGCGATTGCAAACAATAATGCAAACATCAAAGATTACGATGTAATTTTTATCGGTTTTCCTATCTGGTGGTATGTTGCTCCAACAATCATAAATACATTTATGGAGGGTTATGACTTTTCGGATAAAAAAGTTATACTTTTTGCAACTTCAGGTGGAAGCGGTTTTGGAAAAGCCGTACAAAATCTAAAAAAAAGTTGCTCTCCTTCAACTATCATAAAAGAGGGGAAAGTCTTTTCAACATGGTCATCAAAAGATGAAGTATCTAATTGGGTAAAGAGTTTAAAACTATAAATTAGATATATTTTTCTTTACATGTAAAAATAAAAAAAGGAATTTATGCAATGCAAGAAGTAAAACTAAACAATGGCGTTATGATGCCTATAATTGGCTTTGGTGTTTTTCAGATTACAGATTTAAAAGAGTGTGAACAAAGTGTATTTGATGCACTGACGGCTGGTTATCGATTGATAGATACAGCGGCTATATACAAAAACGAAGAAGCCGTTGGACGTGCCATAAAAAGAAGTGGCATCAAAAGAGAAGAGTTATTTATAACTACAAAGTTGTGGATAAGTGACGCAGGATACGAAAAAGCTAAAATAGCTTTTCAAAAATCACTCAAAAATTTACAATTAGATTATCTTGACCTTTATCTTATACATCAACCTTTTAATGATTATTATGGTGCATGGAGAGCTATGGAAGAGTTGTATGAAGAGGGAGTTATAAGAGCAATTGGAGTTAGCAACTTTTATCCTGATCGCGCTATAGACTTAGTGCTAAATAACAAAATAATTCCTGCAGTAAACCAGATAGAAACTCACCCTTTTTGCCAACAAATACAAACGCAAGAGATACTAAAAGAGAGTGG
The DNA here is from genome assembly GCA_047974135.1 of Campylobacteraceae bacterium. Taxonomy (GTDB): domain Bacteria; phylum Campylobacterota; class Campylobacteria; order Campylobacterales; family Campylobacteraceae; genus JAIRQK01. Next base: position 18,612 of record JBKECC010000104.1, read on the forward strand.
AATTCAAACACAGTCTTGGGGACCTTTTGCAGAAGGCAGAAATGGTATATTTTCAAATAAACTATTAGTTGAGATATCAAAAAAATATAACAAAACTGTTGCACAAATAATCTTAAGATGGCTCATCCAAAGAGATATAGTTGTCATACCAAAATCTATCAGAAAAGACAAAATAGTGGAAAATTTTAACATTTTTGACTTTGTTTTAGATAGTGAAGATATGCAAAAAATAAAACAGTTGGATACAAAAGAGAGCTCGTTTTTAAATCACATGGATCCAAAAACGGTAAAAATGCTAAATAGTTACAAGATGTAAGATAAATATAATACTTAAGAAGGAATATGAAATGAGAAGAGTTATTTTTACGCTCTTTTTAACAGGTTTGTTTTTACATGTAAATGCATCAGAACCACTTACCATAGAAGAGCAAGGAAGTTTTAGTGTTGGTGGAGAGAAAATAACAAATAATGGAATTTTTGATATAAAAGATGCATTAAATCCAAAAGGGCAAACCTTACATGTAGATCATGCTTATGTTTTTTATCAAAAACCAATCAATGCAAAAAAATATCCTTTAGTTTTTTTACATGGTGCAGGTCAATCAAAAAAGACGTGGGAGACAACACCTGATGGGCGCGAAGGATTTCAAAATATCTTCTTAAGGAGAGGTTTTAGTGTTTATCTACTTGATCAACCAAGAAGAGGTGAAGCTGGCAAAAGTGGTGTTGAAACAACTATAAAGCCAGTAGCAGATGAGCAGTTTTGGTTTTCACAGTTTAGATTGGGTAACTTTCCTGATTTTTTTCCAAATACTCAATTTCCAAAAGATACTGAATCACTTGAACAGTTTTATAGACAAATGACACCAAACACAGGTGCATTTGATACAGAAGTTATCACTGAAGCTATCTCTTCTTTGTTTGACAAAATAGGAGAAAGCATCTTGATTACACACTCACAAGGAGGAGGGATCGGCTGGCTTGCAGCTATGAAAAACGATAAAATAAAAGCTGTTATCTCTTATGAGCCATATAGTGGTTTTGTGTTTCCAAAAGAAGATTTACCAAATCCTATAAAATCTTCGGGGCTTTTTGGAGAATTAAAAGGCACTGAAGTTTCAATGTCAGATTTTAAAAAATTAACAACAAAACCAATCATTATTTTTTACGGAGACAATATCGCAAAAGAACCAACAGATATTTGGAATAAAGACCATTGGCGTTCTGGCTTGGAGATGGCAAAAATATGGGCAAAAACAGTAAATAAATACGGTGGAAATGCTACAGTTATTCATCTTCCAGAGATTGGAATTTATGGCAATACTCACTTTCCTTTTTTGGATTTAAATAATTTAGAAATTGCAGATTTAATGTCAAAATGGCTTCAAGAAAACAAGTTAGATTAAAAGTATGAAAATATATCTAGTTTTGATTATTTTTATAAATACGCTATTTGCGAGTGAAAATACACTTATTGTGTATCTAACTCGCACAGAAAATACAAAACAAGTAGCATACTTGATAAAAGATATAACAAAAGGAGATATTGCGCAGATAAAAACCGTTCAAACTTATCCAGAAGATTATAAAAAGATGGTTGCCCAAGCAAATTTTGAGAGAGAAAACAACATAAAACCATTGCTCGAAAAGTTAGAAGTTGATGTAAGTAATTATGACAATATCTTTATTGGATTTCCCATCTGGGGCATGGACTTACCTTCACCCATAAAGTCGTTTTTGGCAGAGTATGACTTAAGCAACAAAACAATCATTCCTTTTGCAACTCACGGTGGCTATGGAGTGGGTAAAAGCTTTGAAACACTTGTAAAACTCTTACCAAAATCTTCTAAAGTAAAAAGTGGCTTTTCTATAAGAGGAGGACTTGAGAGAGATGGGAAAATTCTTATGATTAAAGATGAAAAAGAGACAAAAGCAAGAGCGGAAGTGCATAAATGGTTAAAAAGTATTGGTTACTGATATTTTTATATGTAAGTTTTATTTTTTATTTTCAATTGAATACAAAAACATCTTAAAACAAGCGTAAATCATAGTTAAGTTTGCGATGATTTTTACTATAAAAGCTATCAAAGTATTAAATTTTAATATGTGAAGTTTGTCTAAAATATAGTTAAAGTCATGATAGCCATCAACTCCCAAAAATGATTTATAAGCTGGCAAATAAAGACCTTCATGAGCAGTTGAAATATACCAAGCAGTATAAGTTAAAGTAAATCCTACAAAAAACAAACCTATGTAAAATCCAAGTATATTTTCTCTTTTTTTATAATAATAAGCAACTAAAAGCGGAAAACCAACTTGAAAAACCGTTCCCATCAAAGCAGTTATAAACTGTGGACAATGTGGTATGAGATAGCAAACTCCATGTCCTGCTTCGTGTATCATCGTCAATGTTTGATTAAATATCCAAAAGAACAGAAAGAAGAAAAAGCGTAATGTTCCAGTTTCTACAACAACTTGACTATTTTCATAAGGTTTTGCACTTAAAAACATAAAATAAAATATGATAAATATAATAGCCACAACTTTTCTAGTAAAGTATGTTGTTTGGGTATCTATTTTCATTTTATTCTTTACATGTAAAATTTAAAAAACTATGATAGAGTCAACATCAAAGTCACAAGCTTCTTTGGTTTTTGGATAGCCATAAAACACATGACCACTCATAGATTCGTTGTACCTAAAGAAAGCTTTTAATCTATCTTTT
>JBKECC010000145.1:0-20906 GCA_047974135.1 Campylobacteraceae bacterium
TATATATATTTATAAACACTTTATTGTTTACAAAAAAATTGCACTTCATAACTTGTGCAACATTTGTCAAACTGTTTTAGCAAATGAGAAATTTGAAGATGGTAGATGCTGGAGATGAGACAATGAAGTTGTTCAAAAAGAGATGCCAGGATACTATCTAAAGATTTCAGCTTATGCACTAGAGTTGCTTAAAAGTATAGACGATTTAAGAGCTGGATGGCCTGCTCAAGTTTTGACAATGCAAGAAAATTGGATTGGAAAAAGCGAAGGTTTGGAGTTTAACTTTGAACTCTCAAATGAAGCAAAAGCAAAACTTGATGATAAATTTAGCAGTTTTAAAGTTTTTACTACAAGACCTGATACAATTTTTGGAGTAACTTACGCTGCACTTGAAAGCGAACATGAGATAGTTAAGTATTTGGTTGAAAAAAATCTCTTAGATGAGTTTACATGTAAAAAAATAACAGATATGCAAAAGTTAAGTTCGCGTGAAAAACAAAGCAGTGAAAAAGAGGGTTATCCTCTTGGTATTGATGTTATCCATCCTTTAACAAAGACAAAAGTTCCACTTTTTGTTGCAAACTTTGTTTTAATAGAGTACGGCGGTGGAGCTGTTATGGCTGTTCCTGCACATGATGAGAGAGATTTTGAGTTTGCTAGCAAATACAATTTACCAATTAAACAAAGTATAAAACCAAAAGATAGTGAGTACGATAATACAAAAGCTTATACTGATTACGGAGTTTTGGTAAATTCAGGCGATTTTACAGGTTTAACAAGTGAAGATGCAAAAAAAGAGATTATTGCTTTTTTTGAAAAAAACAATCTCGGCAAAAAAGTTATCAATTATAAATTAAGAGATTGGGGTATAAGTCGCCAAAGATACTGGGGGGCGCCGATACCTATCATTCATTGTAAAAAATGTGGAAGCGTTGCAGAGAGCGAAAAAAACTTACCAGTTGCACTTCCAGATGATGTGAAAATAACAGGAGAGGGGAATCCACTTGATTCTCATCCAACATGGAAATATACAAAATGTCCAGTTTGTGGTGAAGATGCCATTCGTGAAACAGATACGATGGATACATTTGTGCAGTCAAGTTGGTATTTTTTAAGATACACTTGTGATAAAAAAGATTGGGAAAACAAGCCTTTTACAAAAGAGGGCGTTAAATACTGGATGAGTATTGATCAGTATGTTGGTGGTATTGAACATGCGATTTTACACCTTTTGTATTCAAGATTTTTTACAAAAGCGCTAAGAGATTTAGGTTATATAGATAGTAGCATAAGTGAGCCTTTTACAAACCTTTTAACTCAAGGTATGGTTTTAAAAGATGGCTCAAAGATGAGTAAGTCAAAAGGTAACACAGTTGATCCTGATGATATCATCAAAAAATATGGTGCTGACACTGCAAGACTTTTTATACTATTCGCTGCTCCTCCACAAAAAGAGTTAGAGTGGAACGATAGCGCATTAGAGGGTTCATACAAGTTTATAAAAAGATTGTTTGATAGAGCTTCAAATGTAACTAAAACAGAGTCTTTGCCAAAAATAGACCAAAGCACGCTTAGTAAAGATGAAGCATTGGCTAGAAAAAAAGTATACGAAGCGCTTAAAAAATCAAACGATATATATGAAAATGGAAGTTACACTTTTAACACCGTAATTGCAGCTTGCATGGAAGCCCATAATGCTTTGAGCGCGCAAGAAAACAAAGATGTTTGGAGTGAGGGTTATTTTATACTTTTAAATATTTTAGAGCCTATCATACCTCATGCGGCAAGTGAACTTAGCGAGATTTACTTTAACTCTAAAAACTTCGATACAATCGTAAAAATAGATGAGAGTGTTTTCGTAAGCGATACTATGATTTTAGCAGTAACTGTAAATGGAAAAAGAAGAGCTGATTTTGAGATAAGCTCATCTGCTTCAAAAGATGAGATATTAGTTGCAGCAAAAGAGTCAGTATCTAGATGGCTGGAAAATACGAGTATTGTTAAAGAGATTTATGTTGAAAAGAAACTTGTAAATTTGGTAGTAAAATGAAAAAATATTTATTAGCACTTTTTTGTATTATTTTTGTAGGTTGTGGCTACACTCCAACTGCAAAACTGGCAAAAAATGTGCTTGGTGACAAAGTATATGTTGATGTTGCTATGAGCAGGGTTGATCCACAAAATACAGTTCTAATCAAAGATGCAATTTCAGCAGCTCTTGTAGATAGATTTGGCTCAAAAATAGTTTCTAAAAACGAAGCAAACTCGTTCATATACGTGAGCCTAAAAAATATAAAATTTTCACCACTAGCATATGACACAAATGGATACGTTATCTCATATAGAACTGTTGTAACTCTAAAGATAGACTATACACTTAGTTCAAATGAGAAAGGAAGTATAAATACTGAAGGTGAATACGACTTTCCAATTATAGCAGACAGTGTTATCTCGGATTCAAAAAGATTTGAAGCAATTAAATATGCCTCAGAGGACGCACTTGATGAATTTACTGCATTTATAGCGATTAAAGGTTTGCAAAACAAAAAAGCTAATACGGAGTAGTTTTGTTAGAAGAGTATTTAAGCAAAAAACCACTTTTTTATTCGCATATAGATTATGAGAAAATGCCTAGAATTTTTTCTAAAATATCTTCTCATTTTCCCATGAAAAATATTATACATGTAATAGGCACAAACGGAAAAGGAAGCACCGGTAGATTGTTAACCTTGATGCTAGAGTTAAAAGGTTTTAATGTTGGGCACTATACATCTCCTCATATCCTAAACTTTAACGAAAGAATTTACAAAAATAAAACAAATATAAACAGTAAAGAGTTAGTATCTTTACATGTAAAGCTTTTGAGAATTTTGGGCGAGATGGAAAAAGAGTTATCTTATTTTGAGTACACAACACTTCTTGCGTTTTTGGCTTTTAGGGATTGTGATTATGTTATTCTTGAAGCTGGTCTTGGAGGAGAGTTTGATGCAACAAATGTAGTACCTAAAATGCTCTCAATTGTAACATCAATATCCATAGATCATCAAAGTTTTTTAGGCAACTCTATAAAAGAGATAGCAAATACAAAATTAAATAGTATACATAATGACGCTATTATAGCAAAGCAAATTCACAAAGAAGTTTATGAAGTTGCAAAAAATAGAGAGCAAGAAACAGGAAAAGAATTTGTATATATAAATGATTTTTTTAATGAACATATAGAAAAATATGCTAAAAAATACTCACTTCCAATCTACTTAAAGCAAAATCTAAAAACAGCTTTTATGGCTTTTAAAAAGCTTGGGTTTAATGACAATTTAGAAAAGCTATCAAAACTAAATCTAAGAGGAAGATTTGAGAAAATTGCACCAAATCTTATCATAGACGTTGGACATAACGAAGATGCCGCCAAGGCTGTAGCAAATGCACTTAGAGAGAAAAAAGTAGTTTTGATATATAACTCTTTTAAAGATAAAGATTATAAAAAAATTCTTGAAATTTTGAAACCTATCATTTTACATGTAGAAATTTTAGATATTCAAAATAAAGAGCGAGAACTCGCAAATTGTGACATAAAAGAAGTTCTAAGTGTTTTGAATATAAGAAGCTTAAGATTTACAAAGATCAATGCAGGGAAAAATTATCTAGTTTTTGGCTCATTTTTGGTTGTAGAGAAATTTTTAAAGGAGTATTTTGAAAAACAAATTTACTATAACAATTTCTGATATAAAAGGCTCAAGACACATAACTTTAAATCAAGTTATAAAAAAGGTTGTTTTTTATTCTGTTTTGTTTATCGTTTTAATCATTTTAATTGGTGGAGGTGTTATCTTTTTTTTAACACAAGAGGTAAGTAAAATAGAGGTCAAAAGAGAGGCAATGGCAAAAGATATGAATGAAAAAAGTATGCAATTACAAAATAAACTTGATGAACAGATTGCATATTACAAAGTTGTCCAAGCAAAAATTGATGAAGTTGAGAGTGCTATTGGCATAAAAGATAGCGAGAGTAACGAAACGGCTATGGATGATATAGATATAAGACTTGAAAAACTAACTCTCACAACAGCTCAGAGAGTTATGATTTTAGACTTTATACCAAATGGTGAGGTTATTTTAGAACACAGAGGCATTACCGATAAATTTGGCATGAGAACTCATCCTATATCGCAAACAAGAGAGTTGCACGCTGGTTTGGATTATGGAGCAAATCTAAAAACACCCGTATATGCGCCAGCTCACGGCGTTGTTGAATTTGTTGGGGTTAGTGGTGGATATGGAAATTTAGTTATAATTGACCATGGTTTTGGTTTTAAAACGTATTATGCTCATTTAGACAAAGGTGCAGTTGTAAAATATGGCCAATTTGTTGCAAGAGGCGATCATATAGCAAACTCAGGTAATTCTGGGCTTTCAACTGGGCCACATTTACATTATGAAGTTAGATTTTTAGGTAGGCCACTAGATCCTGCTAATTTTATAAAGTGGAATAGCACAAACTTTGAAGATATTTTTGAAAAGGAGAAGAGAATACCATGGGGTTCATTACTAAAAGCGTCAGCGCAGATGATAAACAAAACTCAGAAACTACAGTAATCGCAAGCGGTGCTTCTTTAAATGGCAACTTTGATGTAACTTCGATTTTGCACATACATGGAACTCTAAACGGAACTCTAAAATCAACAAATACGGTTATTATATGCAAAACTGGCAAAGTGATAGGCGATTTATTTGCAAAAAGAGTTATTATAAATGGTATCTTTGAGGGAAATATCGATTGTGAGAGTATAGAAATCCTAGAAGGCGGCAGTGTTAGAGGGGTTTTGGTTTATGATAGTTTGGCGATAGAACAAAAAGCCATTTTTGAAGGGCAAAGTATCAAAAAAAGAGTACAAAAAGAAGTAGAATTAAAAGAAGAATAATTTGCAAGCAGATTTATATGATTTTTTAAAAAATGGTGGTGAGGCAGAATTAATCTTATCAAGAAGTGACAAAGAGGCTGAGAGTCTTGGACAAGCAGCACTTTTTGCAAATAGAAAGACTTTTATACTTCCAGATTTAAGAGCAAAATATGGCGATGATTTAAGAGCATTTTCTGGTGAACTTTATGAACTTTTAAAGGTTTTAAGAAAGTATCATGAAGAAAAATCAACCAAAAAAGTTTTAATTTCCCCAATCAGAACAGCACTACTAAACCTTCCAAATCCAGAACTTTTTAAAACAAAAGTGATTAACTTTGGCGACAAAGTAGATTTAAAGGCATTAAAAGAGGAGTTAATTCACTGGGGTTACAGCTTTGTTGATGTTGTTGAGACAAACGGTGAAGTCTCTTTTCGTGGGGATATTTTAGATATTTTTACAAATGAAAGTGAAAAAGCAGTAAGGATTAGCTTTTTTGATGATGAAGTTGAGAGTATTCGCTACTTTTCAACAGAGACACAAAAGAGCGAAAAAGAGGAGTTAGAAAGTTTTACTATAACTCCAGCACTTTTTGCGCTAAACAAAAATGAATACAAAAAGTTAGATAAAAATGTTCAAAAGATTGATAGCGATAGTTTTGTAAAAGACTTGCTATCTCTTGGTTTTTGGGCTTTGGGTGAACATTCAAGTTCGTATATAAAAGATAAAAAAACTTATCTGTCATTTAAGATGGATGCAGAGATTGAAGAGATTGCCTCTTTTGATGAAAGCGTAGATGAGAAATCTTTAAAAAAACTACCAATCATTCCAATAAGCAAAATATACAAAGATTTAGAAGTTTCAAAAGTAAGTGCTTTTTTAGAGTTTCACAAAAATAACAAGATAACGATTTTAGCTAGAAATGAAGCACTTTTAAAACAAAATGGCATTGAAGAGTCTTTACATGTAAAGTATAAAGAAAGCCCACTAATCATAAACTTGATAAGTGATGATGAGATAATCATTTCACTAAACAAGCCACTTCTTAAAAAGCGAAAAAAACACGCTTCAATCATTTTAGATGAGTTAAAATACGGCGATTATGTTGTTCATGAAAACTACGGCATTGGTATATTTAGAGGTTTACAAAATACAGAAGTTTTAGGGATCAAAAGAGATTTTATAGTTATCGATTATGAAGGCGAAGATAAGCTTTTACTTCCTGTTGAAAACCTTCATTTTATAGATAGATACATAGCAGATAGCGGAACTTTAGCAGTTGTAGATAGACTTGGAAAGACGAGCTTTTTAAAATTAAAAGAGAAAACGAGGATAAAACTTTTTGAAATTGCAAAAGAGATTATCGATATTGCAGCAAAAAGAGAACTCATAGAAGGCTACAAGGTTGACCCAGCAAATGCTCCACTTTATGAGTTTCAAAAAGATGCAGGATTTACTTACACTGAGGATCAAAAACGAAGCATTGAAGAGATTATAGAAGATTTAAATTCAAGTAAAGTTATGGACAGATTAATCAGCGGTGATGTTGGTTTTGGAAAAACAGAAGTTGCTATGAACGCTATTTTAAACGTTGCAAAAAACGGCTTCCAATCGCTCTTTATTGTTCCAACAACCTTGCTTTGTTCACAGCACTTTAAGAGTTTAAAAACTAGATTTGAAGGTTTTGGAGTAAAGATTGCAAAATTAGACAGATTTACAACTTCAAAAGAGAAAATAAGGATATTAAAAGAGCTCAAAGATGGAACTCTTGACGTTTGCGTTGGAACGCATTCACTTTTACATGTAGAGTGTAAAAATTTGGCTCTTGTTGTCATTGACGAAGAACACAAATTTGGTGTAAAACAAAAAGAGAAGTTAAAAAATTTAAGAGAAAATATACACATTCTTTCCATGAGTGCTACACCAATTCCCAGAAGTTTAAATATGGCTCTTAGCTCCATCAAACAATACTCACAAATCCTAACTCCACCAAGTGAACGTGAAGATGTTAGAACTTACGTAAAAGAGTATGATGAAAAGTTAATCCGTGAAGTAATTTTGCGTGAACAACGACGTGGCGGACAAGTTTTTTATGTACATAACCGCATAGCAACCATAGAAGAAAAAGCAAAAGAGTTAAAAAAGATTTTGCCAAATTTAAAAGTTTTGGTTTTACACTCGCAGATTAGTGAAACGGTTACAGAAGCAGAGATGTTAAAGTTTGAAAACAAAGAGTATGATGTACTTCTTTCAACCTCTATCATAGAATCAGGCATCCACTTACCAAATGTAAACACTATCTTTGTTGAATCAGCCGATCACTTTGGTATCGCAGACTTGCATCAGCTTCGTGGCCGTGTTGGGCGAGGAAAAATGCAAGGCTTTTGCTACTTTTTAGTTGAAAACAAAGAGAGTTTAAGCGAAGCAAGCAGAAAAAGGCTAATCGCGCTAGAGTCCAATTCGTTTTTAGGAAGTGGCTCGGTGCTTGCTTATCATGACTTGGAAATTAGAGGTGGAGGAAACTTGATAGGCGAGGCACAAAGCGGGCATATAAGACAGATTGGATATTCACTTTATCTAAAAATGCTCGAAGATACGATAAATGAACTCTTAAATAAAACACCTATAAAGAAAAATGATGTAGATATAAAACTCTCGGTGAGTGCTTATATAGATGACAGATACATAAGCGAAGATATGTTTCGCTTGGAGCTTTATAGACGTCTTAGCAAGTTTGAAAGTATAAAAAGCTTTTATGAGATTGAAGAATAGATGAATGATAGATTTGGCAAAGTTGATGTTATAACCTCGCAATTTTTGTCTATTATAGTTATTAAGATTTTAGCTTCAAGTATTGGGGTGAAAACCATTTCAAGTTATGGGCAAAATATATCTATTGCATTTGCAAATGGCGAAAAAACTCTTCTAAAAGCATATAGCAAAGATGATGATGATATCATCAAAACAACGCTAAATTTTTTAAGACAAAAAGCTAAAAATTAAGCTTTACATGTAAAGAGATGACAAAAAATGACGAATGTTATTATCGAAAATAATTTTATAAATAAACATAAATTATCAAATAACACAATATTTTTAATTGTATCAATAGCTACAATTTATTACGCATATTTTTATATGTTTCCAGAAGCATTAATATTTGAAGATTCACACAAAAGAAGAAATGCAATAGGACTATTTACTCTTGGAATACTTGGCATTATCTATTGTGTTTATAAATATTTTCAATATAGAAAAATTCAAAATAATAAGTTTTTTATAGTCATAAAAAATGGTGCAATATTTTATGATTTTTTGAATGAATTTAGAAATATAGATAAATTAAATTTGAATGTAAAAGATATAAAAGAAATAACATGGTCGTATTTACCAATAGAAATAACAAATGACGATAATTTTGAAATGCATAAAGCACAAAAAAATCTAAATTTTTCAGGAAGAATTGCAAATATCCTAATAACTCCAGCTGTATTGTTTTTTAAGTTTATATCTTTTTTCGGATTTATAATATTAAATAAAAAAATTGAAAAATTTGTAATACTAAAATTCAATAATAAAATTATTTCTATGCCAAATAGATATTTGAAGCTTGATATAAAAAATATTAAACATGAAAAATATATCTATTTTGGATAAAACTAAAACTTTTGTCTGCAAAAAGTTATGTTTGCTATAATACAAAATTATTTTCTAAGGATTTTAATATGATAGATTGGAAAGTAACAAAAGCGGCTATTTATAGAGCAAAAAAAGATGCATTAAAGCCAGTTTTTGAGATAGATCCTATAAAACTAGATGACCTTATAAATATAGACGAACAAAAAGAGGTAATGGTAAAAAATACTAAAGAGTTTTTAAAAGGAAACAGAGCTTCTCATGCACTTCTTTGGGGAAGTAGGGGAACGGGAAAGTCTTCCATCGTAAAAGCACTTTTGAATGAATTTTTTGATGATGGTTTGAGACTTATAGAATTTGCAAAAGAAGACTTAGGAGCAATTCCAGAGATTTCTGATGAGATAAGAAATCTTCCATACTTTTTTATATTTTTTTGCGATGATATCTCTTTTGAAAATGGAGATGCAAGCTATAAGCCATTAAAAAGCGTTATAGAAGGCTCTATCGAGTTACCACCAAAAAATGTTTTAGTTTACGCAACATCAAACAGACGCCATCTTATGCCTGAATACAAAAGTGACAATGAAGGAACTGTTGTTCGTGATGGTGAGATACACTACTCTGACGCAGTTGAAGAGAAGGTTTCACTCTCTGATAGATTTGGTATTCGGCTCTCATTTTATCAAGGAACATTTAGTGAATTTTTACAAATAGTAGATAGCTATTTTCCAAACTTAGATAAAGAAGAGAGAGAAAAGATGCATGAAGAAGCTAAAAGATTTGCATCGCTTCGTGCTTCAAGAAGTGGAAGAACGGCTAAACAGTTTGCTATATATTATGAAGCGTTTTGCAAATGAAAATAGGCTACATTGCTGATGTTGTAGGAAGTCCAGGACGAGATATGATATCTTTACATGTAAAGAAATTAAAAGCGGAGTTTGGACTTGATTTAGTCATTGCAAATACCGAAAATGCTTCAGCTGGTTTTGGCATAACAGCTAAAAATGCAGTAGAACTTTTTGAAAGTGGCATCGATGTTATGACGGGTGGAAATCACACTTGGGATAGAAAAGAGATAGTAGAGTGTTTTAAAACTATGAATATTTTGCGTCCTCTAAATCTACCAAAAGAGACAGCAGGAAGTGGGACTTTGGTTTTAGATGTTAATAACCAAAAACTTGCCATTATAAATCTCATGGGTTACTTTGCGATGCCAATGTGCAATAATCCTTTTACAACTATAAAAGAAGAAGTAGAAAAGTTAAAAGGCGAAGTGAAAAGTATCTTTATAGATTTTCACGCAGAAGCAACGAGTGAAAAAAGAGCACTTTTGGCTCTTTTAAAAGGTGAAGTTAGTGCTATTGTTGGCTCTCATACTCATGTTGGAACGGATGATTTAGTTGTTGATAATGGTACTTTTTATGTGAGTGATGTTGGACTTACTGGATGCAGGGACAACGTCATAGGAATGGATGAAAAAGCTCCATTAAAGCGATTTTTAACTGGCATGAGTGCATCTTTTGAAGTTCCAAAAAAGTGTAGAAAAATCCTTCAAATGGTTATTTTAGACATCGAAGGTTTTACATGTAAAGAAGCTTTCAAGATTAAAATATATGATGACAAAGAGAGAATCATAACGCAGGCAATTTATGAATAGTTTTGATTTATTGAAGGCTTTAAAAGAGACAAACTCGTATGATGAGAGTTTTACAAAAGTTTTTAATTCTCCAACTTTTGAAGTGGTTGTTGGTGCTATTTTAACACAACAGACAAAATGGGAAAATGTTGAGGCGGCACTTGATATTTTAAGGCAAAGAGATTTGCTTAGTATTGAAAACTTTGCAGAGCTTGATGCTATAACGCTTGCGCATTATATAAAATCTTGTGGTTTTGCAAATCAAAAATCAAAAAGACTTTTAAACCTATCAAGAAACATACTAAATGATTTTGAAAATATTGAGAGCTTTAGGGAAAATGTAAATAGAGAGTGGTTGCTTTCTCAAAAAGGTTTGGGGTACGAGAGTAGTGACTATATACTTTGTTACGCTTGCAAGCAGCCTGTTATGGTGGTGGATAGTTACACCGCTAGACTTTTAAAGCATTATGGATTTGAGTTTGAGAGTTACGATGAGCTTCAAAACTGGTTTTATGATGGAATTTTAGGAAATTTTGAAAAGGTTGAAAAACTTTACAGTAGAGAAATTGACGAGGTTGAATTATATGCAAGATTTCACGGCAAAATCGTAAACTATTGTAAGAAAAATATGAAGGGTGAAAGAGTAGTTAAAGAGCTTTTAGTGCTAGACTAAAAACCCTTTTTATGGCTTAGAGATCGTTCTCTTTTTTGTATTCTACGCACATTGCATAGATTTCATCTTTGATGCGTAATTTCTCTTTTTTCATGGTTTCAAGTGTAAACTGATCCATGTGCTCTCTGCCTTCTGTAACGTCTAAGATTTTATGGTCAAGTTCGCTATGTTTTTCGAAAAGTTTAGCAAAACGAGAATTGTCAACTTTTAGTTTTGAGATAATGTCGCGATATTCGTGTAGCATTGTGACTCCTTATGTGAAATAACCATATTTTAACTTTTAATGCCTAATGAAGTGATTAATGTATAATCAGTTTTATAAAAAAGATAAAAAAGTGTAAAGATTTTACTCTCGTTTGGTTTTCATAAACTTATATAATATAATAACTTTTTCGTGTCAATTTTTACTTCCCTACAAAGGATAAATGTGAAAATCATACAAATTGTTCTATCTATACTGATAGTAGTGTTTTTGCAAGGGTGCGTAGGCAATAGCTTCGTTTTAGGTCCATTGTTTAGTGTGAAGCAATTACAAGAAAAATCTTTGCAAGGTGACAGAGAGGCACAATATAGATTGGCTATATATTATGAGGACACTGGAAATTCTTCAGAAGCTCTTATGTGGTATGAAAAGTCAGCTTCTAATGATTATGTTTTAGCTCAAAATGAACTAGGAAACATATATTTGGAAGGCAAACTTGGATTAAAAGAGGATTTTGATAAAGCTTTTAGCTATTATCAAAAAGCTTCTGATGGCGGTTACTATGATGCTATTAATAATTTAAGCTACATGTATGATTTGGGTTTTGGTACTAAACAAGATCATGTAAAAGCAGCTGAACTTTATGAACTTGCAGCCCAAAAAGGCTCTATTCGTGCTATGTACAATATTGGCGTTTTATACAAAGATGGGCAAGGTGTGGAGAAAGATTTAATTCAAGCGTATAAATGGTTCGAGTTGGCTAGATATTACAGTACAAACTCAAGAGATACAAATTTGAAGTCGTCAACAAAGCAAAGACTTGATGAAGTAGGATCTTTAATTACTCCTTCACAGATAAAAACAGCAAAAGCATTGGCTGACATATGGACTAGGTCGGTTGCAAAACAATAAAAGGTGAATTAATTCACCTTTTAACTTCTATAATCCGCATTTATGCTTACGTACTCGTGTCCTAAGTCGCAACCATAAGCGGTAAAGCTTTCACTTCCAACTCCTAAATCGCAACTGATTTTATAACTATCTTTTTTCATGACAGCGTTTGCTTTTTTCTCAGTCTCAGCGTCAAGTTCGCTTCTCCCATTGCCAAATATAAGCACATCATCATAATGTATAACAAGAGTTTCTTCTGTACAACAAACTCTGCTTGCACCTATGGTTGAAGCTATTCTTCCCCAGTTTGGATCTTCGCCAAAAAGTGCAGTCTTAACTAAAAGCGAGTTACTAAGTGCCTTTGCTGCTACCTCTGCTTCTTCTTTGTTTAGCGCGCCTTTAACTTCAAAAGCTACAACTTTTTTACTTCCTTCGCCATCTCTTACTAACTCTAAAGCTAAGTGATTTGCAACAAGTCTTAGAGCTTCTTTGAAGGCAACTCTGTCATAAGAGTCTATTTTTTCAGAGCTAAGTAGCATCAAAGTATCATTTGTAGAAGTATCACCATCAACACTAACGGCATTAAAAGTTGTATGTATAACTTCTTCAAGTAAGCTTTTCATATCACTTTGGGGCACTCTAACATCAGTTAAAACAAAGCAAAGCATCGTTGCCATAGCAGGATTTATCATCCCAGCACCTTTACATATCGCAGCTATATGAAATGGTTGTTTGCCTTCGATTTCAACTCTGAAACATATCTCTTTTTTAAATCTATCTGTCGTCATGATGGCATTTGCAGTTGCATCTGAATTTTTAGAGTTAAAGTCAAAAAGATTGAAAGCGTTTGCGATTTTTTCTTTGTTTAGTCTATAACCAATCACTCCAGTTGAACTCATGATAGGATTTTTTACATGTAAATGCGCTGGAAGTTTTGTAAAAAGAGCATCTATATCTTCAACACCTTTTTCTCCTGTCATAGCATTTGCATTTTTTGCATTCATAAGTAAAAAGTTACTATAAAATGTCTCGCCATACTTTTTAAAGTGGCGAATTGGAGCTGCTTGAAATTTGTTAGTTGTAAAAACTGCACTTACTAAAAAAGGTTTATCACTTCTTATAAATGCTACATCGTTTTTGCCATTTGGTTTAAAACCTGCATGCACGCCACCACAAAAAAAGCCTTCAACATTATCAAGGCCGCCTTTTAATGGGATAATATCAAACATATTTAAGCTCCTCTGGTTTCTCTTTTTTTCTTATAATTCTTTTTGCGTTTAAAATACCTTCATTTGTTCCAATAACTAAAAGTTTTGAGTTTGAGCCGATAAGAACATCACCTTTTGGCATCGGCATAAATATATCATTTGCATCACGAATACCAACAATACTTACGTTTATAATATCTCTCAATCTTGCCTCTTTGAGTTTTTTAAATCTAAGCCAAGAGTACTCAGGAACTAAAATCTCCTCGATGTTTATAGAAGCATCTTTTTTAGATAAAATGGTTTCGAACATATTTTGCATTTCTGGGTGCAAACTCATGGCACTTATTCTTTGTGCTACAAGTTTTGAAGGTGAAACGATGGAGTCAGCTCCAAGTTTTTTTAGTTTTTCAGCTTCACTTTCATTTCCCGCATAAGACATGATAAAAAACGGACGTCTAAGTCCCAACTCTTTTTCATACAGTCTAGTTATAACGATTTGTGCTATGTTATCTGCGATGTTTTCGCTTAAAGTTACGATACCTTTCGCACTTGAAAGACAAGACTTTAGTACTGAAGTTTCAGTATGAGGCTCGCCTTCTACAAAGTATGGGTATTTGTACTTTTTGGCTATTTGGTCAAGTTCAGGAGAATTATCAACAACCACAAAAGGTATATGATTTTCACGAAACTGTTTTGCAAGTTCAATAGTATAACTGTTGTGATGACAGATAATATAGTGATTTTTTAGCCTTGCTATCTTGTGAAGCATTTTTCGCTCCTTGATTAATTTTATGAGAATTCCCCTGCTTATCATGTTGATGATAATACCTATGGCAAATACGAAAACAGCGTAACCAAGGATTATAAGAATGATGGTAAAAAATCGTCCTGCTGGCGAGATTGGCGCGATTTCACCAAAACCAACAGTTGTAAATGTAAAACCAGCTTGGTAAAATGCATCTATCATAGAAAAATTGTCTATGATGACATAACCAAGTGTGCCAAGCATCATAACCAAAACGATTAGTATTAACGGTAAGCGAAGGGGTTTTAGCTGTTCATATATCTGAACATCTATGTATTGTATAGGGAGGGCTTTTTTGCCGAACCACTCTAGGGAGATTTTGTCTTTTTTGTTTAAAAAACCCATTTTTTCTCCCTCGTGATAGGGCTAAGTGTTAAGTTGTAATTAGCCGTTTTTTTTCATTGTTCTTAAAGTTGAAGCAGCGATTTTAATCTTTCTTGTGCTTCCATCTTCAAGAGTAACTCTTACAGTTCTTAAATTTGGCAAAAATCTTCTTTTTGTTTTGTTGTTTGCGTGGCTTACGTTGTTACCAACCATAACGCCTTTGCCAGTAAGTGCACATCTTCTAGCCATTTTATCTTCCTTGATATTTATTTTTAAATTAGTCCATTTACAACATAAGCTCAAAATTATATTTGCAATTTGGGACAAAGGGCATAATTATATCATACAAACTTGACAAAATCTTTAAATATGGTTTATCTCTTCAAGATTGATTATTTTATCTGAGATTTTTTGTGCTAAGTGAATGTCGTGAGTGATATTTATCATGCCCACAAAGTGTTTTTTTGTTACATGTAAAAGATAATTCCACACTTTTGCTTGATTTATATTGTCAAGCATTGAAGTTATCTCATCGGCAATTATGAACTTTGTTTTTTCATTTAACGCTCTTGCTATGGCTACCCTTTGAAGTTCTCCGCCACTTAATTCATTTGGGTATTTACTCTGCCAACTTTTTTCAATCTCGAAAATCTCAAAAAAAGAGTCATTTAGATTTACCTTACTATCTTTTAGCGACTCTTCTATGGTAAGTTTTGGGTTAAAGCTAAGTTCTGGGTTTTGAAAGATGAGTTGCACTGGGTTAAACACGCCTTTTGTTAAAGGCTTACCATCAAGTAAAATCTCACCATTTTTTGCTTTTTCATATCCTGCTAAAATCTTAGCTAAAGTTGATTTTCCATATCCACTTGGAGCGATTATAGAGACTTTTTCGCCTTGAGAAAACGATATATTTATATCTTTTAAAATCTCTTGATTTTTATAACTAAAGGATAGATTTTTTACTTCAAGCTTCAAGTTTATCCTTCGTTTTTATATTTATATATGGTGAGTTTATAAAATCATTTTCAACCATAGTGCTAAAAAGTGCTTTCGTGTAAGTATTTATTGGATTTGGATTTTTTGCATTTAGCGTTTCTACTATTTTTTTATCGTGTAAAATGATAACTTTTGAGGCAACATCAAGTGCAAAGTTTATATCGTGAGTTACTAAAATAACACTTTTGTTTTTCTCTTTCATTTTGCTAAAAATATCTTTTACATGTAAAATGCTTTTGTTGTCAAGTCCGACAGTTGGCTCATCGGCTAAAAATAAAGCAGCATCAGAAATGATAGCGGTGATTAAAAGTATCTTTCTTGCCATGCCCCCACTTATCTCATAAGGATATAACTCTGTATCGTTTTCCCTTAAACCAAACTCTATAAAAAGTTTTTTTACATCATCCATTTTACTTTTACCAAATTTTCCGCAGGCAAACTTTCCAACTCTCATGAGTGGATCAAAGTATGAGATATTTTGGGGAATTAGTGAGATTTGCTCACCTCTTAAAGCATTTTGTTTTGTTTCATTTATGAGTTTTTCTTGCCAATAAAACTCTCCACTAAAACTTAAATCTTTTGGCAAGAGATTTAGTATAGAGCGTAAAAGCACGGTTTTTCCAATCCCGCTTTTTCCAACGATAGCTATAACTTCACCTTCATTTATAGAAAAGTTTAGATTTTCAAGCAAATAGTCTTTACATGTAAAGAAGATATTTAAGTTTTTTACTTCAAAGAGTTTTTTCATTTAAAACCTTTTACATGTAAGAATTGTCTCAATTTATTTGCTAAAAAATCAAAACTCATGACAACTAAAAGTAGGGCAAATCCCGGAAAAAACGCAAGCCACCAGCGTCCTGCTCCTAAATGTTTCATGGCTTCTGCTAGGATATTTCCAATGGCAGGTGTATCAATACTTAAACCAAAACCCAAAAATGTTATGGCTGATTCATGCAGTATTGCGTGAGGAAAAAGTAGCAATAAGCCTATCAAGTATTGAGGCAAAAGATGAGGAAAAAAGTGTTTACAGGCTACATAAAACTTTGAATTTCCAAAATTTCTAGAAGCTTTTATATATGGTTTATCTCTTATTTGTAAGACTTCAGCTCTTAAAACTCTTGTCAGGCTTGGCCAGTGAGAAAGCGAAATACCAACGATAACCCCAAACATTCCACCTCCTAGCATTATGGAGATTAGGATAAGTAAAATGATGTGAGGAATGGAGATAAACATATCAACAAGCCAATTTATAAATTCATCAACAACTCCTCCAAATATAACGGCGATTAGGCTAAGTAAAAGCGCTATTATGCTACTAAAAAAAGCTGCCAAAAGCCCTAAAAATATACTGTTTGATAAGCCTTTGATGGTTCTTGCAAACATATCTCGTCCTAAAAAATCTGTTCCAAAAATATGTGAAAATGAAGGTGCAAGATTTTTTAAGCTAAAGTTTACGGAGTATAGGGATTCACTCATAAAAAAACCAAATATCAATAGAGATATTAAAAATAAAAAGACAAAAATGATAGAAAAACTCTTTACATGTAAAGCTTTCATGAGAGTTTGCCTTTTTTAATTTCTGGGTTTATTTTGTTATAAAGTATATTTGCACAGAAATTTCCAAAAAATACAAAAAGTGAAGCAAAAAGAGTGATACCAAGTAAAAGTTGCATATCGCCTTTCATGCCAGCATTTACTACAACGCTTCCAAGCCCAGAGTAGGAAAATACTTTTTCTGCTAGTATTGAGCCACCAAAAAGTTCTCCAAAAGATGCAAACTGCAAAGTTAAAGCAGGCAGTGCGCTATTTTTTAAAATATGTGAAAAGATAATCTCTCTTTTGCTTTTTCCAAGAGCCTTTGCAAAGAGTATAAAGTCGCTATTTAAAATCTCTATAACTTTAGCTCTTGTGTGCAAGATAACAGGTGAAATGCCAACGATGCTAAGAGTAAGTGCAGGCAAAAAAAGATGATGAAAAGTGTCAAAAATGGTAACTTCACTTGACACTTTACCAATGGGACTTGCAAATCCAAGTGGGAAAATACCAAGGTAAACGCTAAAAAACATGAGAAGTAAAAGTCCAAGCCAAAATGATGGAGTTGAGATAAGAATAAGTGAAAACGTGTTGATAATTTTATCTATTATACTGTTTTGTTTAAAGCCAGCGATTATACCAAGACTAAAGCCTAAAATACCAGAGATTAGCCAAGCAAAACCCATAAGTAAAAGTGAAGAATAAAAAGACTCTTTGATGATTGTAATCACACTTCTTTGATAAGCTATAGATTCGCCAAAATCACCACACAAAACATTTTTTAACCA
This sequence comes from Campylobacteraceae bacterium, assembly GCA_047974135.1. GTDB lineage: Bacteria > Campylobacterota > Campylobacteria > Campylobacterales > Campylobacteraceae > JAIRQK01. The sequence continues at coordinate 17,592 of JBKECC010000145.1, forward strand.
TGAAGTATATTGAGTGAAAAATGGTTCATCAAGTCCCCATTTTGCTATGATATTTGCTTTTTGCAACTCACTTACAGCTTTTTCACCGATGTATGCATCTATCGTGTTTATCGGTGAATTGTAAAGCAAAACAAAGGTAAGAATCGTAACACCAAGTAGAAGTGTTACGATTCTTATGATTTGTGTGGTTATGCTTTTTGCCATATTTTACTAGTATGACCACTCTTCAAGATTATTTACTATTGGCATACCATGACCATGAGGATGAGGGATTTGTGTTCCGATGTTTAATCCATCTTTTATAAAGTAAGCGTGTCTAATGTTTACAAGCCAGATAAAAGGAAAATCTGCATTTGCAACTTCTTGCGCACTTTTCCAATCTTGTATAGCATCTTTTTCATTTGTGTTTAGCAGTGCTTTATTTAAAAGCTCATCCACTTTTGTGTTTTTATATGATGAAGCTGAGTAGTAACCTTTTGAAGTAGAGGAGTAAGCCATAAAAATATCTATAGGATTATACGTGCCAAATCCCCAGCATGTAGGATTTATGTAAGCAGTTTTTAGGATGTTACTCCAAGGCTCAGCCTTTGCTATGATGTTTATACCAAGCTTTTTTGCTTCTTCAGACAAGGCAACTGCAAGGTTATATCTTTGAAGTTCTTCAACTCTTCCAGTTATAATAAATTCAGCTTTTACGCCATTTTTTTCTCTTATATCACTTTGGTTATTTAAAATCCAGCCAGCATTTTCTAAGATTTTAATAGCTTCTTCGACTCTGTTGTCTGAAACTATAGGTTTGTCTTGTGTCCAAGGAAGATTTCTTGTTCTACTATATGCAACATCACCAATGCCGTTTAATGCGTTATTTATAATGTTTTGTCTATTTATACCGATATTTAAAGCGTGTCTTATGGCGATATCGCTAGTTACATTGTTTCCTCGTTTTAGTCCAGTTTCATCAACAAACTCTTTTACAACTGGCAAGTTAAAACCTCTTGTATCAACAGTTTTAAGATTTACTAAGTTCATCCCTTCTATCTTCTCTTTTGCAAATTCAGGATTTATCATCAAAACATCAAACTTTCCACTTTTTGCAGTTGCAAGAATGGAATCTTCGTCGATATTTACTATAGTTACCTTTTTAAAGAAAGGCTTTTTACCGTAATAATATTCGTTTGGTACTAAAATCAACTGCTCTTTTGGTTTAAGTTCAGCTATCTTGTAAGCTTTGCTTCCTATTGGCTTCATACCATAATCATTTGTGTAAGCGTGTTTTGGAACGATGCCTATAAAAGCAACTGAACGTAAAAACACTGACCAAGGCGAACCAAGAGTAAATTTAACGGTGAAATCATCAAGTGCTTCAACTTTTTCAAGTGTTGTCAAATCGACAAGAGAACCACTTTCTTTTGCTTTTTGGTAAGTAAAAGCTATGTCGTTGGCGGTTAGTGGTTTGCCATCAGAAAATTTTACATCATCACGGATTTTGAATGTGTAAACTTTTTTATCTTCGCTTATCTCATAACTTTTTGCTAAATCGTTTTGAAGCTCTATATTTTCATCAAATTTAAGCAAAGTTGAGTGAAATATATCTGGGTCATGTTGTCCATACCCAAGGATTGGGTCAAATCCACCTTCAGTTATAGCTGGACCAACTGAGATAACAATCTCATCCTTTACTTTTGGAGTTTCTACCTTTGTTTCAGGTTTTGTCTCAACTTTTACTTCAGATTTTGGTTTATCACATCCTATAAAAAAGAGTGAAACTAAAATGGCAAAGAGTAGCGATTTTCTCATAACTTTTCCTTACATGTAAAATAAAATTCATAAAATACTACTAGAAATATTCTTTAAGTAATATTTATTTTTTAAAAGTATTATTTTGAGATTTGTAAATAATACTGCCACTTACATGTAAAGATTAAAAGTATGATTTTTGTATCCATTTTTTTACTCAAAAGAAAATTAAAACTACTTTTAGGTAAAATCACTCAAATTTTATATTAAAGAAGAGAGTATGCTTGTAGCTCCGAGTATTTTATCGGCAAATTTTGGAAAGTTAGATGATGAGATAAAAGCCATCTGTGATAGTGGCTGTGATTTAGTTCACGTAGATGTTATGGATGGGCATTTTGTGCCAAACTTGACAATTGGACCAGTTGTTGTAAATGCCGTTAACAAGGTAGCTACAAAACCACTTGACATACATTTGATGGTTGAAAATAACACTTTTTTTGTTGACCTTTTTGCTCCACTTAAACCAAAATATCTTGGCTTTCACATTGAAGAAGAGAAACATCCTCATCGCCTTTTACAAAAGATAAAATCTTACGGCATAAGTCCAGTTATAACTCTAAATCCAAGCACGTCTCTTAGCTCCATTGAGTACATACTTGAAGATGTTGATATGGTTTTACTTATGAGTGTAAATCCGGGCTTTGGTGGGCAAAGCTTTATACCATCAGTGCTAAAAAAAGCTAAAAAATTAAAAGAGATGATAGTAAGTGCAAATCTTAAAACATTGATAGAAGTTGATGGCGGAGTTAGTGATAAAAACATTGTTGAACTTAAAAATGCTGGTGTTGATGCGGTAGTTGCTGGAAGTTATGTTTTTAGCTCTTCCTCTTACAAAACTGCTATAAACTCACTTAAGGTTTGAGTTTGAGAGTAAAAATTTGTGGTATTACAAATCTTGATGATGCGCTTTTTTCTATAAACTCAGAAGCGGATGCGCTTGGTTTTAACTTTTACCCAAAATCTCCACGATACATAAAACCAGAAATTGCAAAAGAGATTATAGGAAAACTTCCTCCATTTGTGGAGAAAGTAGGGCTTTTTGTGGACACTTCTCCAGAGTTTATAAATCTTACATGTAAAGAGGTAAAACTTACTCTTGCACAGATTCATTTTGAAGTAGATGAAGATTTTTTATCTAAACTTGAAGTGCCATATTTAAAAGTCATAAGAGCAAAAACAAAAGAGGACATCCTAAAAGACAAAGATGAGTTTAGGCTCGTTGATGCATTTGTAGAAGAGTTTGGTGGAGTTGGTAAAAGAGTTGATTTGTCGTGGTTTAAAGATATTGATACATCAAAGATAATACTTGCTGGTGGACTAACTGTTGATATCTTAGAAGAAGTTAAAAGATGCGGATTTTACGGTGTTGATGTAAGTAGTGGAGTTGAAAAAACAAAGGGTGTAAAAGATCAAGGTAAAATTAAAGATTATATAAAAAGAGCGAAAATTTGAGAGAATTTGACAAAGTTGTAGAAAAATTAAAAAGAGTAGATTTACAAAAAAAAGATTTTTTTAATC
>JBKECC010000153.1:0-7689 GCA_047974135.1 Campylobacteraceae bacterium
GTACAACTCTTTGAGCTTTTATAAACATTACTTTTGGTTGCAACAATAGTTTGACAACTACCTTGTGTTGCATTTAGTTTTTTACTTCCCATTTTTTTTGCATCTCCTTGTTTTAGGTAAAACAGATAAGGCTAAACTTTTAAAATCTTACTGTTTGCTATAACTTCATCAGCATGTTTTTTAACATCGTCATATCTGCTATGTCCATGTGAATCCATTGTTACTATAAAAGGACCAAAGTTTTCTACATCAAGTACCCACATGGCTTCTGGCATACCATTTTCAAACCAGTGAACATTTTTAACAGCTTTAACTCCAGCTGCAATCTTTACTGCACATCCAGGAGCTGCTTGTAAATAAACTTGTTTATATTTTTTAAAAGCTTCAAGGCTATCTTTTGCTAGACCACCTTTTCCTATAATTATCTTGATACCAAGCTTTCCAACCAAGTCAGCATGTGGTTCCATACGAATACTTGTAGTTGGTCCAATAACATTCATCTTCCAGCCATCACCATCTCTTAAGCAGACAGGTCCTGCATGAAAAATAGCACTACCTTTTAAATCTTCTGGAAGTGGTTTGTTGCTATCAATTAGTTTTCTTATCTCAAGGTGAGCCATATCTCTTGCGGTAAATACTATTCCATTAAGATATACAGTATCTCCTAAGACTAATTTTTCAACATCTTTGTTTTCAACAGGTAAGGTTAATTTATATTCAGCCATTGTAATCCTCCGCTTGAAATAAAAATTCTTTATGTCCATCTGGATAAATCCTAACACCAAAGCGGCGAGCTACCCAGCAGTGAAAGTTGATTGTAACTGGACAGATTGCTGTATGAGTTGCAGCATGACCTATCTTTAGAGCCAACGAAGTTGTATCTCCACCAATACCAGCAGGTCCAATTCCAAGTTCGTTGATTGCTTCTAAAAGTTCTGCTTCAAGATCTGCAAGCATTGGATCTTTATTTGTATCTCTCCAATCTCTTGTACTGATTGCTTCACGACTCATCTTTGCTGAAACATCCATTTGTCCACCAATTCCAATTCCAATTGCTGAAGGAGGACATGGCATACCGCCTGCATTTTTAATAGTATCTAATACAAGTCTTTTAAGTCCAACTAGATTTTTTCCAAGTTTTGCAGTTGTTAGAATTGCACTAACATTTCCAAGTTCAGCACCACAGCCTTTAAAGCTTGCTATGATTTCTAAGTACTTTTGATCATTTACGTGTCTCCACTCCATATTTGGAACACCTTCTCCTGTACTATCACCTGGATTAAAACGAGTTAGGGAGTGAACGATACTTGGTCTTATATAACCTTTTTTTGTACATTCTGTTAAAGCTTTTTGGATGTTTTCAACAATGCCATTTAGTGGCATGCCATCAGAAAATTTTACCCAAACAGATGGAAAGCCAGGTGATTGACAAACTGGTTTATCAACTGCTCCTGCAAGTGCAACGTTATCTACCATTGTTTGAAGCATAACCTTTGCAGCTGGATTGCTCTCTTTTTGGATAGCTTTGTTCATTAAAATCAGTGCATCGGCTGATATGCTTGTACAGCCTTTATGTACTAAGTTTAAAATATCTTCATATGAGACATTAAAATTTGACATAATTCTTCTCCTTACTTAATAATATTTTCATAATCATTTTCATAAAATAAGAAAAACCAACTAGATAATCAACCTTGCATAATCAATAGTCAAAAAAACATGTAAACATAAATCTAGTTAGCACACTTGAGAACCAATGACCAAAATAATTCTTTTAGTTACTTACCTCCTGGACAAAATTTTTTGTGTAGTATGAGTGTATATAGAAGATAAACTATCATTTGTATTATCCTTCTGAAACCTTCTACTACCAATTACTAAAATCATTGTATCAAATAGCAATGACAGAAATTGTCCGTTAAAAATTAAAATTAGTTTTAATATAAAATGAAATAAAAAATTTAAGGTTAAATTTAAATATAGTATGTTTTCTTTTATCGTATAGCTAGTAAATTTAGTTAAATTAAATCACAAAATTGTCATGGCGTGTAAAATATCTACATGTAAAAATGTAAAATGTTACTTTTTAGCCAAGTGTATACAAGGGAGAGTTTGTAGAGTACTAATTTATATCAATACCACTATTTTTTAGAGTTTTTTTAACTTCCAAATCATTTTTTTTGTATGCTAGAAACTCTTCATCAAATGCATCTTTTGCAGATTTTGGACTTAGGATTATAAAATCAGGATAAAACCTTCTTGCAAGAAGCAGTATCATGCTATCACTTGTAATTCTAAAGTTTACGATCCTCCAGCTATTTTTTAGTTTTTCACCCATCGTTTGACTTCTGAAAAACTTTTTTTGTAAAAAATATTTCTCTATCTTTGGACTTACTACAACTTTACAATCGTATATGTTTTTCTTGTAACCATCCCCAAAAGTTTCAAAATTGTCTATAAAATTTTTTGTGTAATCTTCGATATAAAATGTTTTTGACTGTATTTTTATTTTTGTAATAAAGCTAAGTCTTACAACACCATAACCATTGTTTTCCATAAATGCATCACTAAGCATAGCAACTTGCCAGTTACCCTTGCAGTAGATAATCCTTAAAAGTTTTACATTTTTTAAGATTTTGTCATTATAAGTTATATCACTATATCTCTTTAATGAGATAGCCCTTTTAACACCTTCAAAAATATCTATCTTTGGTAAGTTTTCATGTGGGCTTCCTCTGATTAAAAAAACCCTTTAGAGCTCTTTTTGTAGTTTAATATTGACCTTTTTGTATGTTTGAGGTAAACCATTTATAAAACCAGGATTTATGATATGAAGCAAATCGATAAGCTTCTCACTTTCGTTTGCTTCATATTTGTTCGGTAATGTTGTTGCATTAAAAAGGTTTTTATCAACGCTCGCATAACTTCCTTTTGAAATTTGTATGATAGACTCTTCACCAAAAAAGTTCTTTAACTCTTCAATATGTCTTCTAACTGTTCTCTCACTTAGTTCATTTTGAATAGAATAACTTTTTATGTTTATCTCTCTTCCATTTGAAAACTCATTTAACATATTTAAAATTTCAATAGTCTTGTTAGTTTGCATTCAAACCCCTTTTACCATAAACCTAGCACTTTCCACCAAACTCCACCAATTAGAGTCCAAATCACTAAGTTTATTAGTGTTGTGATAAATCCTATTCTCCACCACTCATTTTGTGTTACATAATTTGCGCCAAATATAATAGGTGCAGGTGCCCCACCATAATGAGTTATAGGCATCATGAGGTTTGATGCATAAGCAAAAACTAAAGCAACAAACATCGCATCTGCACCAGATGCTATAGTAACTGCTCCAAATGTAGCATACATCGCAGTTATGTGAGCAGTCAAACTTGCAAAGAAGTAGTGAGAATACACGTAAACTAATAGTAAGATACCCATAACCATCATCCAACTATAACCTTGCATATTTGATGCCATCATATCAGCAAACCACTTAACAAATCCTAGTTTTGATAATCCGCCAGCAAGGGTTATAAGAGAACCCATCCAGATTAATGTATCCCAAGCACCCTTTTCACCAATAAAATCTTCCCATTTTAATGCTCCAAAGATTAAAAGAGTAACGGTTGCCAACATACCAACGATAGTCGCATCAAGTCCAGTTAAAGTTCCTGTTGCCCAAAGTATAAGTGCTCCAAGAAAGACACCAATAACAACTTTTTCATTAAACGCCATCTTTCCAAGTTTCTCCAATTCCGCAAGTGCTATATTTTTACCCTCTGGAAAATCTTTAATTTCAGGAGGATAAATCTTATATAAAACATAAGGTATAACAATCAAAGAAACAATAGCAGGAACGATAGCTCCAAGCGCCCATAGCATCCACGTAATCTCAACACCAAAAGTTTGAAGTGCTAAAAGTGCAATTAGTGGGTTTGCTGCCATTGAGGTTAGAAACATACCATTTGTTATTGTATTTCCTTGCCAAAGAGTTTGCATAAAAAAAGCACCTGCTTTTCTTCTGGTTTCTCCTGGTTCGGAACCCAATGCACTTGAGAGTCCTTTTACTATTGGAAACAAGATTCCACCAGCTCTTGCACCAGAACTTGGCATAGCTGGAGATATGATAGCATCACTTATAACTATTGAGTACGCAAGTTTTAGTGTGCTGTTTCCCATTAATGAAATAATCTTAAAAGCTATACGCTTACCAAGACCTGTTTTTATGAAAGCTCTTGCTATCATAAATGCAGAAACTATAAGCCAAACAGTTCCGTTTGCAAAGCCACTTAAAGCCTCGGAAGGTTTAAATATGCCTGTTAAAACTGTTACTACGATACCAAAAAAAGCAACTGCACCAATTGGCAGTGGTTGCAATATAAGACCTATAATTGTTGCTAAAACTACCGCAAAAAGATGCCAAGCTTGAGGCGTAATGGCTTCGGGGTGTGGTATAAACCACACCACTACACCAATCATAATAACAATTATACCTTTGATAATTTTATTACTCATGAGTTTTGTGCCTTATTTCTTGCTATCTTTAATAACCCTATCAACAAATTCAGCACTCAAGCCAACATATTTTTCTGGTTGCATAATTTCTGCAAGTTCAGCTCTTGTAAATACTTTTGCAACTCTTTCATCTTCAAGAAGTTCATCTATAACCATTTTACCATCGGTAAATGCTTTCATACAAACTTCATAAACTATCTCATGAGCAGTTAAACGACCAAGTTTCTCACCAAGATGTAACATAACAGCCTCAGAGAGCATAGCACCTTTTAATTTATCTAGATTTTCTTTCATATGTTCAGGGTAAACTATAAGGTTTTCTAAGATATCATTCATTTTTTCTAAGGCACAAGCAAGGTGAATGCTTGATTTTGGTATGCAATCCCATTCAGCAAGTTCGCATCCCCAATCTCTTTCATTTTCACAACCCATAAGTTCGACCGCTAATGGAGCTTGTGCTCTTACCATTCTTGTTAATGCTATAACATTTTCTGCAACTTGAGGATTTCTTTTGTGTGGCATTGTTGAACTTCCAACTTTACCCATAAAAAACGGTTCTTCAACTTCACAAATCTCTGTTCTTTGTAAGCTTAAAATTTCTCTTGAAATTCTTCCTATTGTGCTTGCTATGATTGCAAGTAGTGAAACATACTCAGCTATATGATCACGTGAAGGATGCCATGAAATAACAGGAACATTAAGTCCTAAGTCTTCCATCATAAGTCTTTGCATCTCTAAACCTTTGCCTTCTTGAGAAGCAAGAGTTCCAACTGCACCACTTAATTGTCCAACAAAAACCCTAGGTTTAATCTCTTCAAGTCTCTCTAAACTTCTTTTTACCTCTTGTGCCCACATAGCAGTTTTAAATCCAAAAGTTATAGGAAGTGCATGTATAACATGTGTACGTCCAGCCATAACTGTATTTTTGTATTTTTCTGAGATTTTTAAGCACTCTTTATATGTTTTTGTTAAAAGTTTTACGATGATAGCGTGAGCTTCTCTGATTTGAAGAACCAAACCATTGTCCATAATGTCTTGGCTTGTAGCACCCCAGTGCACAAATTCGCCGCTATTATCAGGAAATACTTTTTTGAAAACTTTTAAAAGCGGAACTATTGTGATAGAACTTTTATAATTTTCACCAATCTCATCAATATCCAAGAGTTCAGCTTTTGCATATTTTGTGATATTTTCAGCATACTCTTTTTTGATGATACCAAGCTTTGCTTGAGCGCGCGCTAGGGCTGCTTCTGTATCGAGCCATTTTTGAACACGATTTTCATCGCTAAACACTTTTTTCATCTCTTCGCTTGCAAAAAGATGACCAAAAACTCTGCTATCTATAAGACTAGATGCCATTTTTCTCTCCTTGAGTTAAATTATGTTGGCAGTATAAGAGAAAAAATTGACAGAATTTGTCCACAAAAAAATTAATATTGATTTAAGTTGAAAAAATAATTTAGTTTAATTATTTAATATTTTTTTTATATTATTGCGTATTTTAGGGGTTTACATGTAAAGATTTTTTCTTTACATGTAAAAAGATTTTAATGTAAAAAGTGTCTGATTCCTGTGAAGTAAAGTGCGATATCATGCTCGTTTGCAGCTGCTATAACATCATCATCTCTTATACTTCCGCCTGGTTCTATGATAGATTTAACGCCTGAGAGTGCTGCTGCATCTATGCTATCACGAAATGGAAAAAATGCTTCACTTGCCATAGAGCAACCACTCACATCAACACCAACTTCTTTTGCTTTATTTAACGCTGCCTTTGCTGCGTCAACTCTACTTGTCATACCCATTCCGATAGCAACCATAGCTCCATCTTTTACATAGACAACGCAGTTTGATTTTGTCAAACTTGCCACTTTGTAAGCGATTTCTAAATCTTGAAACTCATCTTTGCTGGCTTTTCTCTTGCTTTTAAGCTCAGCATTTTTTACTTCATCAGCTCCTACAAAATCGCTATTTTGATATACAAATCCACCATCAATATGTTTAAAATCATAACTATCTTCGTTTAAAACTAAAAATTTACTATCTTGTGTGAAGATTTTGATTCTTTTTTTACTTTCAAATACTGCTAGTGCTTCTTTTGTTACATTTGCGGCGATTACAACTTCTATAAAAATCTCATTTAGTTTAAGTGCTAATTTTTCATCAAGCGTTCCATTTATCGCCACAACCCCACCATAAGCAGAAATTGGGTCGCATTTTAGGGCACTTACATAACTCTCAAACAGATTTTCTTTTATGGCAAAACCACAAGGATTTGCGTGTTTAATGATGGAAACTGCAGGAGCTTCTCCAAAAGCAGCTGCTATTTTTATAGCACCATTTATATCGTTCATATTGTTGAAACTTGCTTCACCTTTTAGTTGTTTGAAGTTGTTTGTAAAAAAGTAGTCAAACTCATACAAAGCTCCCTTTTGATGAGGATTTTCACCGTATCTTGTATCAAAAGCTTTACTTCCAAAGATAAATTGCATATTTCCAAAACCACCATTAAATCTTTGATTCATGTAGTTTGCTATAGTGCTATCATACGAAGCTGTGTGTTCATATGCTTTTATCATCAAATCTCTTCTAAATTCAAGAGTGTTTTTGCCAGTTTTTATAGTTTCTATAACTCTATCATAATCCAAAACATCAGTTACAATCATTACATCAGCAAAGTTTTTAGCAGCACTTCTAACCATTGCTGGTCCACCAATGTCGATATTTTCTATGATTTCATCAAAATCTTCAGTTTTAGATATAGTCTCTTTAAAAGGATAAAGGTTCACGCAAACTAAATCTATTGGTTTTATGTCAAACTCTTTTGCAGTCTTTACATGTAAAGGCAAATCTCGTCTGTGTAAAATTCCACCGTGAATATAAGGATTTAGGGTTTTTACACGTCCATCAAACATTTCTGGAAACTTTGTAACTTCGCTGATTTCGATAGCTTTTACTCCACTTGTCTGTAAAAGTTTATAAGTTCCACCAGTTGATACTATCTCGTAACCAAGCTCACACAAACTCTTTGCAAACTCTACAACTCCAGTTTTATCGCTAACACTGATTAATGCTCTCACTTTTGACCTTTTTTAATGATTTATTTAGGCAAAATTGTAGCTAAGTTGATATTTATTTTCTATGAAATTTTATTTTAAAGATTTTAGT
>JBKECC010000039.1:0-4019 GCA_047974135.1 Campylobacteraceae bacterium
ATTTAAATACAAATCTTGGATGGCAATATGCCTTTGGTGATATAAACACTATATCTTCACACTCTTTAATAAATTCTAACTCTAACTCATTTGATGTAAGAGGTGTACCACTATCTAAAAAAAGTGGTATAGTTGATTTAGGACTTACTTATTTACCAACAACAAATCTTTACTTATCTGTTATATATCTAGGAGAGTATTCAAAAGAGACAACAGAACACTCTGGTATGTTTAGGGTTAATTATAGGTTATAAGAAAGATAAACAAAGAAAGATAAACACAGAAAGAGATAAGTAATTTATCTCTTTTGGGTTTAAATGTTTTAGGTAGCTTACATGTAAAGGGAAACCTTTACATGTAAGCTACTATTGGTTATTTTTATTGATTTGAAAGAGTGATGAGAGTTTTTGTTAAAACTTCTGTAGCCTTAAACACATCTTCAAAGTTTACCTCTTCTGCTGTATTGTGACTTATACCATCTTTGCAAGGGGTAAAAATCATACCTACATATTTTGCAATGTTTGGCATGTGCATAGCGTCATGCCCTGCTCCGCTTGGAAGTTTTAATGTTTCTATGCCAAGTCCTTTTGCCTCTTTTTCTATCAAGTTTACAATTTCACTATCAAGTTTTACTGGAGTATCTTTTGTGAGTTGTTTTAAACTAAAAGTAAGCCCTCTTTTTTTGGTTACATTTTCAATTAGTTCGTTTATCAACTTATCTGCTTTGAGTAAATTTTCATTGTCGATATCTCTTATATCGATTCCAAGTTTTACCTCTCCTGGTATTACGTTTAAAACTCCTGGAACCGCATTTGCAAAACCAACTGTTGCAACTGTTGTTTTTCCTGCTTTTCTAGAAGCAATCTCTTCAACTCCAACTATAATCTCACTAGCTCCAACTAGTGCGTCTGCTCTCATATTCATAGGAGTTGCACCTGAATGGTCAGCGCGTCCAGTTATGATAAGCTCATATCTTATAGGCGCAGCAATACCTGTAACGATGCCAACTGGAATATTTTTAGCTTCTAAAACTGGCCCTTGTTCGATATGAAGTTCAACGTATGAGTAAAAATGCCCATGTGACAAGATAGCACTTTTTAAATCTTCCACATTGCAACCAAACTCCTTTGCAGCGTCATACATGCTTTTTCCACTTTTATCTTTTAGCGATTTTGCTTTTTCTGTGTCAAGTTTTCCACTTACAACCTTGCTTCCTGCCGTTGCCATGTTAAATCTGCTTGACTCTTCGCATGAAAATATGATGAGCTCTAAGGGTCGTTTATGTTTTATGTTTTGCTCTTTGATTACTCTAATGGCTTCAAGCGAACACATAACTCCAAGCGTTCCATCATGGCAACCACCAAGCGGAACACTATCTACATGTGAGCCAGTCGCAACTGATGGAAGATTTTCCTCACCTTCAAGTTTTGCATAAATGTTTCCAAAAGCATCTTCTCTGATACTCATACCGATATCTTTAATCAAAGATTTTACATAATCTCTTGCATCTTTTTCTTCATTTGAAAATGCAAGTCTTGTTATACCGCCTTGTGGCAAAGCACCAAAAGAGCTGATTTTTTCCATCTCGCTTTTTAGTCTTTTGTTGTTTATCATTTCCTATCCTTAAGTTTTTATCTTATAATCATATCAAAAGAAATATATAATTTTTATGATTTTATTGTATAAAAAATAACATATAAACTATTTGAGCGCTTGAGTTATATCCTCTTTTAAATCCTCAATATCCTCTATGCCAACTGATAATCTCATCAAATATGGAGGTATATGTAAACTCATCTTCTCTTCGTGAGAGTTAAATGGATAGATAACATGATAAGGAGAAATTATCAAGCTTTTGTTATCTTGTATATTTGTTGCTCGTCTAATTAGTTGAAGTTTATTCATAAATGAAAATGCTTTTTTCTCATCTTCAACTTCAAAAGTGAGGATTGAGCCTGCGTATTTGAACTGCTCTTTTGCCATTTTGTTATATGGCGAAGAGTCAAGACTTGGATGGTTTACGTTTTTTATCTCTTTTATACCCTCAAGCCATTTAGAGAGCTCTATAGTATTACTACAAGCTCTATCTATTCTAAGAGCCATTGTCTCAAGTCCAAGAGTTTGTAAATATGCATTGTGAGGAGATAAAACCGCTCCTAAATTTTGAAAAATCTCCTTTCTTGCTTTGTACATAAAAGCAAAAGGTCCAGCTTTTTTGTAGTATTTTTCTAAAAGCTCGCTTTGTTTCCAGTCATATATACCGTGATCAAGTATAAGTCCACCTATACTTGTTCCACCACCAGAGATAAATTTTGTAGATGACAACACTTCAACATCCACTCCAAACTTTTTAGCATCAAAGGTATAAAATGGCGTCATCGTTGTATCAACTATAAGTGGAGCATTAAAGCTGTGAGCCAATTTAGAGAGATTTTTTATATTTGCGACTTGAAGTTGAGGATTACTTATAGTCTCTAAAAATAGCAATTTTGTAGTTTTACTAAATGCACCTTTTACCTCATCTTCATTCATAACATCAACAAATCTAACTTCAACTCCCATGTTTGGCAAAGTATTTTGAAAAAATGAAAGCGTATGGCCAAAGAGATATTTTGTAGTAACGATGCTATCTCCTGATTTTACAAGTGTTAAAATAGCAGTTGTTATAGCCGCCATACCACTCCCTAAAGATAGAACACCAAAAGCATTTGAAAGTGCTTTTACATGTAACTCAAAATCTTCTACGGTTGGGTTGCTTGACCTTGAATAAACGTGCTTTGGCAATTTCCCAAGTGAGACATCAGCTAACTCTTCGCAGGTATCAAACTCAAACGCTGCACTGTCATAAACAGGCATCCTAAGTGAGCCGTAAACATCTTTCGCTCTTTTTTTTACATGTAAAGCTTTTGTTATAAATCCCTTCATTTCCACTCTTTTCTTTTGTCTTTTTTTACAAAAATATTTATTTTTGGGAAATGTTAGCAAAAAACGAATTAAACGAATAATTAAATTATATACCTGACTAAACTAATCAGGTTACTTGACAATATAAAAAAATTATTGTACTATTTCGCACTTTAATTAACAAGGGGTGCAAAATGAACATATCACATAACAAAATAGGTTTTTTTAAAAGTGTTGTCTTGCTTGGATTGTTTCTGCTTGGAAGCAGTCTTTACGCAGCAAAATATGAACTCTTAAATGTCTCTTATGACCCAACTCGTGAGTTATACAGAGATTACAATGCAGCTTTTGCAAAGTACTATGAAGTAAAGAGCGGCGATGATGTAACTATAAGACAATCTCACGGAGGTTCTGGCGCGCAAGCTGGAAGCGTTATACATGGACTTAAAGCTGATGTTGTAACTCTAGCACTTGCTTACGATATAGATGCTATAGCAGAACAAACTGGACGTTTACCAAAAGATTGGCAGACAAAGTTTAAACTAAACAGCTCTCCATACACTTCAACCATAGTTTTTTTAGTTAGAAAAGGCAATCCAAAAGGGATTAAAGATTGGGATGATTTAATCAAAGATGGCATCGAAGTAATTACACCAGATCCAAAAACTTCAGGTGGGGCTAGATGGAATTATCTTGCTGCTTGGGGATATGCTCTTAAAAAATATGGAAGCGAAGATAAAGTTAGAGAGTACATGGTAAATCTTTTTAAAAATGTTCCGATTCTTGACTCTGGCGCAAGAGGTGCTACAAATACTTTCGTTCAAAGAGGTATCGGTGATGTTTTGCTTTCATGGGAAAATGAAGCGTTTTTAGCAATAGAGAAACTTGGAAGCGACAAGTTTGATATCGTTGTTCCAAGTATAAGTATACTAGCTGAGCCTCCTGTTGCCATTGTAGAAGAGAATGCAAAAGAGAAAGGAACACTAAAAGTAGCTACTGATTATATCGAGTATCTATATAGTGAAGATGCACAAAGACTTATAGGAAAACACTTTTATAGACCAACAAATGAAAAAGTAGCCCGTGAGTTTGAAGCAACTTTCCCAAAAGTTACC
>JBKECC010000051.1:0-27759 GCA_047974135.1 Campylobacteraceae bacterium
GACAAATTAATTTTTTAAAGAACATTCACTTCAAACCCGATAAAACCGAGAAGAAAGTGTCTTGCTGTCTTTCAAACAAGGACGAAATTATATACACACAATGCTTAAAAGAAGCTGATGAAAATGATGTTTTTACATGTAAAATTCAAAAAGATTTTTATGTTATACATTAATTATATTAAATCAAAAATTTCTGTTTTTTATGCAATTTTTTTCTTGTTATTACTATATGTTAATATTTTTTGCTATAATCTCTACTTCAAAATTTAAATATGGAGGAAAAATATGTCACTTTATGATAGAGATTATTCTAAACAACAGTCTCAGACACAATCATTTGAAGACAACTCTCTTGTAGAAAAAAGTAATTTATCTGCATTTATTAGAAAAACATATCAACTTTTTGCTGCTTCGCTTATAGCTGGAGCTGCTGGGGCTTATCTTGGTATGGATTACGCTTACCAAATTTCGTCATTTGGATTTTGGTTGATAATCCCTTTCTTAGCATTGTACTTTGGCTTAAGATTTGCAATTAGAAAAACTGGACTTAACTATATTTTGCTTTTTGCATTCACTTTTTTTGGAGGTTTGATAATTGCACCAAGTATAGCAATGTATGTAAATGCTGGTGCAGGTGGTATTGTTGTAAATGCTTTTATCCTAACTGCAGTTGCTTTTGGTAGTTTGTCAATATTTGCAATGAGCACAAAAAGAGATTTTAGTGCAATTGGCAAGTTTTTATTTATCGCGCTAATTGTTATCGTGGTTGCAATGCTACTTAACTACTTTGTTTTCCAAAGTTCAGTTGGAAGCTTGATAATATCAATAATTGCTGTACTTATATTTAGTGCTTTTATACTTTATGATACACAAAATATCATCAAAGGTGCTTACGAACATCCAATCGAGGGTGCGATTGCACTTTATCTTGATGTGTTAAACTTATTTGTACACTTACTAAATATCCTTGGACTCTCACGAGATTAGTCTTGGATAAAAATTCTCTGGGTTTGGTATCTTTGCCAAACCCAATTCTTCGCTTGCTTGATGCAAATCTTAATCGTCTTCGTGAAGGTATTCGTGTTGTTGAAGATATTAGAAGATTTTGCTTTGATGATGAAAAAAATGCAAAAATATTAAAAAACTTAAGACATAAAGCAAGACTTGAGCCATATATAAAACTTCTTGAAAACCGAGATATCTTAAATGATGTTTTAAAAACTACTACAAACAGTGAAAAAACAAGAGAAGATTTAAACTCGGTACAAATTGCAAATATCAAAAGAGCACAGGAGAGTGCGAGAGTTTTAGAAGAGAGTTTGAAGCTTTATGACTCCCACGAAGCAGAAAAATTTAAACAGATAAGATATGAACTGTATAATTTGGAGATAGTTTTATTTACTTAAAAATTAAAACCCTCACATGTAAAGACAAAAATTGCCTTATCTACTTTTACATGTAAAAGACAAAAACGTTTTTAAATCTCTTTTAACTCTTTGATACTTTTTAGCCACTCTTTTTGTTTTGGGCTAAAATTTATGCCTTTGTTTATAGTGAGTTTTACTAGATTTATATTTGTTATCTCTTCAGGTAGTGATACAAAGTTTTTATCTGAAATATCAAGTTCTTTTACTTTTAACAGATACTCTTCATTGTATCTTGGAAGTTTTCTTGGACTTACACTATTTTCATCAGCCCATTTCCAAAGCCTGCCGCTCCATCTATTTAAATCATAAGTCCTTGAAGCAGCTACCTTAAAAAACAAAATATACATTATGTAAAAGCAGATAATAACACCAGCAATAATTAATGCAATCTTCATAAAATCCCCTCCTGATTGTATTTTGTTATGTTACTCTTTAACTATAAGAACATTCACCGCTTTTACTAAAACTTTTACTTTGTCGCCTTTTTTAAGATCTAAATCTTTTACAGATTCAAGTGTCATAACTGAGCACATTTTGTCCGCAATAATGTCCTTTAAATCAACTTGGCACATAATAGCACCTGGTTTAATTTCACCAATTGTAGCTGTTATAGCATTTCTTGCACCATACTTCATTTTTTCTCCTTTGATAAAATTTACAAATTGTAACACATTAAATAAAAAATTTTATATAAATATTTTTAGTAACGTGCCGTTAACAAATTATACATTAGGATTACACTGTGAAAAATAAAATAGCAAAAGAAAAACAAATAAATGGTATTTAAAGCCTTAGAAAAATCTATAAATTATAATCTTGGCGCAAACGAATCCTTTAAAATCTATAATCTTTTAATAAAAGACATGGTTCCACCACACACTCATACATATTATGAAATGTTTTTTGTTCATGATGGCGAGGGTGTATTTTGCATGAATGACAAAATATATGATGTGGAGAAAAATACTATTCTTTTAGTATCACCAAACACGGGGCATCAATGGACAAGCTTAAATAACATACATGCTACACTTATCAAGTTTGATAACTCTTTATTTATTGATTCAAATTCATCGAAGTTTTTGGATATCTTTTATTTTGATAAAATCGTAACAACCGATGAAAATCATCAAGCACTTATTAATATTCTAACTGGTTTTATCACCGAAACAGAAAAAAACATGCCTTTTCAAGATATCGCTTTAAATAATTTAGCGGTTTTACTCTTAATTCACCTAAGAAGAGCACTACCTTCTGATAAATCTCCAAGTAGGATGTCAACTCTTATATTTGCAAAATTAAATAAAGTATTAAAAGAAAACAGTTACAAAATAAACAATCCTATCTTTTATGCCGAAAAAATCAAAACTCCCCTAAAAGTTTTAAATGGCGTGGTAAAAGAGTTCACGGGTCTTACCTGTGGCGATTATATAAGAAAAGCTGTGATGATAGAAGCAAAGAGACTACTAAATAATGAAACCATAAACAGCAATGAAATTGCTTTAATGTTAGGTTTTGAAGATGCTGCATATTTTAGTAGATTTTTTAAGCGCGAATCTGGCTTACCGCCGAAGAAGTTCAGAGTACACAAATCCTAAAAGTACATTTTTTTTATATAAAAATACAAGAAAATCATTATCAATATTTAAACTAAGTGTGACATTTCTGTAACATTTATTTTTTATACTTCCCAAAAATACGTATCTTTTTTTACATGTAACAATTATAAATACTTTAATATTTATAATATTTTAAAATTACATGTAAATTTTATAAAATTACTAAAAGTACATTTTTTTGCATTGAAAATCCATTTTAAAAAAAAATTCTAATAGTTATAATTCAACCCAAATTTATTTTATGGGGGATTACATAAAAAAATATACTGGTGTACTTTTAAGTACTATATTATGTGTTTCTTTAGCAAATGCACAAAAAATTGAGCAAGTTTTCGAACAACCAAAAGACAGAACTCCTTTTAGTGGAACACCTGAACTCAACTTCAATGTTGACTTAGTTTTTTATTTTCAAGGTTTAAATCATGACTACAAACCAGCAACTGGCAGTGTAAACAGAATTGAGCCTGGTTTAATTTTGCCAACAGCAAACTTTGATATCAATGCAAAAATCATGAGCGGTTTTAATGTTAAATTAGAAACAATGCTATCTTCTCACCACCACAATGATGCTTATGTAAAAGGTGGATATGCAACTGTTGATAACTTAGATTTTATTTATGATGGATTTTTGTCAAGTTTTATGGATAGATCGACAATTAAAATCGGTGTAAACGATGTAAACTATGGCGATGATCACTTTAGACGCACAGACAATGCTGATGTTTTTAGAAATCCATTTATCTTTAACCACGCTGTTGATGCTTATATGCAAGGTACACATATAGAAGTCTTGACAAGATTACCTGAATTTAACTCATTTGTTATGGCTGGTATTACAAATGGTATTACAAGTCCAAACGATATATCAAAAGTTGATACGGATGGAAGTTCTAATAGATATGCACTTTATGGTAAATTAGGATTTGATAAACAATTTACAGAAGACTTTAGATTTAGAATTACAGAATCTCTATATTGGCAAGAAGGAACTAACCGCGGCGACTTGTATGCCGGAGATAAAGCAGGTGACGTTGCGGAAGGTATTTTTGGAAACAAAGGTACAGCTCAAGTTACAACATGGAGTGCTATGAAAGGTTATAGCGCAAACGGTAAAGAACAAACATATGCTGACATTTTAGCTTCAAAGTTAAACGTTTTTGCAAAATATAAAGGCACAGAAGTTTATGGTTTGTTTGAATATGCTGATGGCGCTGACTACCTTGGTGCTGATATGAAAATGACTCATTACGCTATCGACTTAGTTCAAAGATTTTATAATGATAAATTTTATGTTGCAGGTAGATATGAAAATGCTGTAGTTAAATATGCAGATTTTGGTGCTGCAAAAGGTACAGCTCAAAACCCAGGTGATGCAGAAGTTACGCAATATGAAATTGCTGGTGGCTGGTATCTAAGTCCAAGTGCTATGGTTAAAGTAAGTTACATTAAACAAAAAAGAGAAAATTTCTCAAATGCATATTATGTTGACAACAAAGCAAGCTTTGATGGCTTTATGGTTTCAGCAGCACTTACATTCTAATAGTGATTTAAGGAAAATATAAATGAAAAAAATTTTATTGAGTATTTTGGTAATATCTAGTTTTGCTTTTGCAGAAAACATCGAAATTCATGGAACATCAACCTTTCATGATTGGAAAATGGTTTCAAATGAAACAAGCGTTATTTTTGAAAGTGGTGATAACCAAATTACAAAACTTGAAGTTTCAGCTTTAGTTGAATCTTTAAAGAGTGGTGATACAGGTTTAGACAAAAAAGCTTATGAAGCAATGAAAACAAAAGTTAACCCAAATATCTCTTTTGTTTTAGAGAGTGCTGATTTAGAAAAAGGTACCTTAACTGGTGTATTTAAAATTTTAGAAACTGAAGAGAAAGTAACTATCAAACCTGAAATTTTAACAACAACTCATGTTGCTGGTAACTTTACCACAAAAATGACAACCTATGGTGTAATTCCGCCATCTGTTTTATTCGTAAAATCTGGCGATGAAATAGTTGTAAAATACGACATTAAAAAACCAGAATAACGATTTGGCTTAATTTAACAAAATTTCATAATAACCCAAGAAATGCTCCTTTCATCATCTTTTTCTTGGGTTATAACTATCTTTCAATACAGTTTAACGTTTTTTTAATCTCATTTTGGTAGAATTTATCTCCTCGTTCTGGAAACACAAAATAATTTCAAAATTTATCTGTTTTTAGAAGTTAAAATTTAAGGATATTTTTTATGGCAAGTTTTCTTTTAATTGTGCAATTTATCTTGGTAGCAATAATAACAGTTGCTGTTTTATTACAAAAAAGTTCATCGATAGGCCTTGGAGCATATAGCGGTAGCAACGAATCACTTTTTGGCGCAAAAGGTCCAGCTGGATTTTTAGCAAAATTTACTTTCGTTGTAGGCTTTTTGTTTATGGTAAATACTTTAGCTCTTGGATACATTTATAACAAACAAACAAAAACATCAATAGTTGACACTATAGTAATTCCTGAAGGTACTCCTCTTACAAATGGTACAACTATGCCAACCGCACCATTAGCTCCTTCTGCACCGAGTACAACAACAAAATAAAAATTTAAATGAGATATATTTTTATCTTATGCATCAGCTCTTTTTACCTCTTTGCTGATGCTCATATCTTTATCTATCATCGCTTTAATGATGATAGATATCCAACCACAAGCGTTACAAACGAAGTTTTAAGAGAACATTTTACCTATCTAAAAGATAACAATTACACTGTAATTCCATTAAAAGATATAGTTAATAAAATAGAAGCAAATGAAAGCATACCTGATAAATGGATAGCTCTTACTATAGATGATGGATATAAAAGTTTTATAGAAAATGGGCTTGCTATATTTAAAGAGTTTAATTACCCATTTTCTGTATTTATTTATGTAGAAGCTACAGAAAAAAAATACTCAGATTTTCTAACATGGGATGATATTAAAAATATAAAAAATGAGGGCGGAGATATTGAGTACCACTCATATTCGCACGCACATATGACAAGGATGAATGAAGCTTCATTAAAAGAAGACTTCAAAAAAGGTATAGATATTTTTGAGAAAAACCTAGGATTTAAACCAAAATACTTTTCATATCCTTATGGTGAGTTTAACGAAAATACGTTAAATATCGCAAAAGAGTTTGGATTTAGCGCGATATTAAATCAAAATAGCGGTGCAATAACTAAAAATAGCGATATTTATAGTCTTGATAGACCTGCGATAGTTGGGGAAACAAATCTAAGGCAGATACTTTCTCAAAAGTTTTTAGAAGCTACTTGGTTTGAGCCAAAAGTGTTTCCAAAAGATGGCAATTTAACAAAAATAGACTTACATGTAAACACAAATAGTTTAGCTGCAAAGTTATATATAACTGGGCTTGGCTGGAGAGATATTAAAGTACAAAATGGTACTATTAGTGAAGAGATAAACGAAAAACTTACAAACAAAAGAACAAGAATCATTGTAAGAGTTGGCAACAGTGTCTCAACAAAAATAATCACAAAGGATAACTAATGGAATTAAATGCAATTTACAACTTTGAAAAAGAGTTCATGAATAAAAGCATTGACGCTCTAAAGAGAGATTTTCAAACACTAAGAAGCGGAAAGGTAAATATATCTATTTTAGACAATGTTCATGTAGATTATTACGGAAGCCAAACTCCACTAAACCAAGTAGCTACAGTTTTAACAACAGATGCAACAACCATAAGCATAACTCCTTGGGAAAAGAAAATCATGAAAGATATTGAAAGAGCGATACAAGAAGCAAATATCGGTGTAAATCCAAACAACGATGGCGAATCCGTAAAACTTTTCTTTCCTCCTATGACAGTAGAACAACGCCAAGAGAGTGCAAAAAATGCTAAAGGCATGGGCGAAAAAGCAAAAATTGCCATAAGAAATACAAGAAAAGAGGCAAATGACAAGATTAAAAAGCTTGAAAAAGACAAAGTTCTTTCAGAAGATTTGGTAAAAAAAGGCGAAAATGAAGTTCAAAAAATCACTGATGATTTTGTAAAATTGGTAGATGATTTGGTGAAACAAAAAGAAGCTGAGCTCTTAAAAGTGTAACGACAATGAATATAGAAAAAATTTATAGAGATGCAAATGCCTATCTTGAAGGGCATTTTTTACTCTCAAGTGGCAATCACTCAAAGTATTACTTACAAAGTGCGAAGGTTTTAGAAAATCCAGAGACTGCTGAAAAATTAGCAGTTGCACTTTCACTTATGATAAAAGAAGCTGGTATAAAAGCTGACACAGTTTGTGCTCCTGCTCTTGGAGGTATTTTGGCTGGATATGAGTTAGCAAGAGCTTTAAAAATACGCTCTATTTTTACTGAGCGAGTAAACGGTGAAATGGCACTTCGTCGTGGCTTTAGTGTTAAAAAAGGTGAAAAATTTATCATTTGTGAAGATATCATCACAACTGGCAAGTCTGCTCTTGAAGCTGCAAAAGTTATAGAAGAACAAGGTGGAGAAATAGTCGCATTTGCTGGACTTGCAAATAGAGGTTTTTGCAAAAGATACGGCACAAACAAAGAAGCAACTCTTACATGTAAACTTCCAAATGATGTTCCATTTTTTGCATTGGCTGATTTTGAATTTGATATATACGAAGAAGGGAAATGCCCACTTTGCAAGGATGGAAGCAAAGCTGTAAAACCAGGAAGTAGAAACAATTAGTTTTTACAAATAGAAGGATTTTGGTGAACAATAAAAAGAGCAAGAAAAAAGAGAAGCTTGAAAATAAAAATGCGACCAAAACTCCTCTATCTTCCTCTTTTGCAAGCGTTCCAAAACGCATAAAAGCTTTTATAATCGACATGTTTATGATAAATATGCCAATTTTATACATAACTACTTATTTCATACTTGGAAGCAAAGAAGCATTTCAAAACAATCCTATAGCTATTTTTTTATGTACGCTAATTTTTGGGATTATTTTGTCTATATTTTTTGCTAAAAGTGGTCAAACTCCAGGATTTAGAGCTTATGAGATAAAACTTATAGATATTAAAACTGGGAGCAAGCCAACATTTTTAAGAGCGTTTTTTAGATTTTTTTGTTTTATACTCTCAGGATTCACTCTTGTTGGCCTGTTTTTAGTTTTCTTTAGAAAAGATGGTAAGAATTTACAAGATATCCTCTCAAAGACAATACCAGTAAACTCTTAATCTTTACATGCAAACTACTATTTTGAAACCTCTCTTATTTTATCAGCTATATAAACAGAGATAACTCTTACGTCTTCTGCTTCATTTTTCGCGGTCCATTCACCAGCATTCATCTTCATAGAAACTCTCATATTGTCCGTAAAAAGTCTCTCGGTTGATAAAACAGGAGATTTGTACTCGTTTAGTAAATTGCCAGATAAATCAAATACCTTTATAGAGTATTTAAGTTTTGGATGAGTTAGTGTTTGTCCATCTTTATTGAAAATCCTACTATAAGAGATTTCAACTTGAACACTTTTACCATCTCTTTTTATATTTGCATTTTTTAAATTACCATTTATAAACGCCAAAAACTGCTCTTTTAATTCATTTTCATTTAAATATTCATCATTAGTTGTATTTTTTCTAAGTTCTTCAAGTTCAAACTTGTCTATTTGCACAACCAAAGTTGTTGGAACTACTGCTTCATCTGTATTTGTTTTTATCACCGCATTTGCACTACTTATAACAACAGGGTTTTGTGTATCAATAGAGATAAGTTCTTCGCCTTTTACCTCTGTGGCTTCTTTTTGTGTTTCAACTTTTTTAGGTGAAACGGTTGTAGTTTGTTCATCATTAAAGCTAAGCTTTTGCTTTCCAAAAGTTGCATTTGATTTAATGCATCCAGTAAAAACAAAAAGTAAAATAGTTGCAAGGATTAGTTTAAAATAAGTTTTCATTCAAAAATATCCTTATCTTTTACCTAGATTTGCTAACTCTCTTGCTATCCTTTGCGAAATATTTTCTATATCGGTTGGTTCATCTTTTTCATCCCATTGATTTGTACCTATTTGAGTTTTTACAGAAAATGCTTCCATGTTTACGTATACAGGAGAGGTTGTATCTATCTTTTTAGTTGTAATAAGTTTTTTATTGTTGTCATAAATTTTTAGAGTAAAGCTATATAGTGGCGAAACTATAGAATTTCCATTGAAAGCAAATCTTCTCTCATAATTTAAATCTAAATCAACCAAAAACTCATTTCCAGAGATTTTCTCTAGTTTTAAATGCTCATTTATATCTTTTAAAAAAGAGTTTTTAACATCGTTTTCGTTCATATATTTTAAGTTTTTAGCATCTCTTCCACTCTCTTTAAACTTAAAATCAAAATTATTTAAAGTATAAGTTGACGAGAATTTTTTTAGTGGCATATCTGCCATAGAATCTTTTCCAGAACAGCCAACTACAAAGAAGGCAACAAGCACAGCCGCAAAACTTTTTAAAAGAAGTTTATACATTTTGAAATCTCCAAAATTTTAAATTTTTTATTATGAAATAATAGCTGATATTTTAAAACAAATGTAATATAAACCATATTAATGTTTATGAAAATCAATATAATGATGATATTTGTATCGTTTGTTTTTTTACAAAAATATTGGGTAAAATAACAAATTCATTTAACTATTTGGAGAGTAGATGATTTTTCGTACTTTTTTTATCATTTTTACACTCTGTATTTTTTCAGGTTGTGCAAACAAAGACGTGCAACCAAACTTAACAGAATATTCTCAAAATGATGATTTTGAAGATTTTGAAGATGAGTTTAAAACTACAGCAGGAAGTGACTTTGACCCGCTTTCAGGGTACAACAGAGTTATGACAAAGTTCAACGACGCTGCTATGAGAAACGTTATAACCCCCGTTGCTAAAGGATATCAAAAAGTAGTTCCAAAAGACGCTAGAAACTCTCTTGGTAACTTTTTTAGCAATCTTTTATATCCAGTTAGGCTTGCAAACAATCTACTTCAAGGAAAATTTTCAAATGCACTTGATGAAACAAACAGATTTTTAATAAACACAACAGTTGGATTTTTAGGATTTGCGGATGTTGCAGGTGATATATATAAAATAGAAGAGCATAATGAAGATTTTGGGCAAACGCTTGGAGTTTGGGATGTTCCTCCTGGTCCTCACATAGTTTTGCCAATACTTGGACCTTCAAACTTGAGAGATTTTACAGGAAGTTTTGCTGATAGTTGGGCAAGTCCTATGGTTTACATGGATTCAAGAGGCGTAAATCTTGTCAATACTTACTTTGAAGCTATAAGCGTAAATGTGGTTGATGCCATAAACGAACAAGCACAAAATCCAGAAGCTTATGAAACACTGACCAAAGATGCTATTGATTTGTATCCACTTTTAAAAAGTGCATACGAACAAAGAAGAGAAGCTTTAATAAAGGAATAAAAAATGAAAATCAAAAATATATTGTTGGCAATTTTGCTAACTTTTTCTTTCTCTTTTGCCATTGAAGAGGCAAATATACAAAAAGATGCGACCATAAAACTTGAAAAAATTATGGATATCATAAAGACAAATAAACAACACAATAAAAGTGACCTTAGCGAAGTTTTTGTTGTTCTTGATGACTTTTTTGATTTAAATTTGATGACAAGAGTATCTCTTGGCAAAGATCAATGGAATGCACTCAATGATGCCCAAAAAGATAATTTTAGTACTGTTTTTATACAAAAATTAAAATCAGAATATGCAAAAAAGATGCAACTTTATACTGATGAGAAGATAGAGATTTTAAATCCTGAAAAAACAAACAACAATAGAGTTTTTTTACCTTTGCAAATATCCGCAATAGATGGTGAGATTTATAATGTTTTATTTAAATTTTATGATACAAAATCGCCAAATGGTTGGCGTGTTTACGACGTTGATATATTAGGTGTTAGTATCATACAAACATACAGAAGCCAGCTTGATGGAGTTTTAAAAAGGGGCTCTTTTGAAGATTTAATGAAACGTATAGACACGCTTGATAGCAATGTTACAAAAGAAAAATAACCCATTTTATGATTAGATTTTTTTACGAAAAAGTTTTGCTTTGTTTTCCAAAAATAGTTCTTGCTGTACTTTTTTCATTGATTTTACTACTTGGGTTTCAAGCTACAAAACTTGAGGTTGATGCTTCTGCGGAGACTCTGCTTTTAGAAGATGATAGTGATTTACAATTTTTTAGAGAGGTTGCAAGTAGATATCCAGCAGGGCTTGACATGCTTGTTATCTCTTTTGCTCCAAATGATGACTTGCTATCTCCAAACTCAATTACTGCAATAGAGAAAATTTCGGATGACTTTAAAAAACTAGATAGAGTCGAGTCTGTTATGAACATACTTGAAGTTCCACTTCTTGAAAATGGTGGTGGAATCAAAGAGTTGATTGAAGATACGATAACACTAAAATCTTTACATGTAAACAAAGAAAAAGCAAGACAAGAGCTGCTAACAAGCCCTATGTATTCGCAAAATCTAGTAAGTAAAGATTTAAAAACAACATCTATTTTGGTTTATTTAAAAAATGATGAAAAATACTTCTCTCTGCTTGAAAACAGAAACCGCTTAAGAGCTGTTGTAGCTAATAAAAACCACACAAAAGAGGACAAAAAAGCCTTTGAAATAGCAGCAAAAGAGTTTAAAGATTATAGAGACAATTTAAGGGTTGAAGAGAAGCAATTTGTAAATGACGCAAGAGTTATCTTAAAAAACAACAAAGACTTAGGCGTACTATTTCTTGGTGGCGTTAGTATGATAGCTGTTGATATGATAACCTTTGTTAAAAACGATATCGTGCAATTTGGAGCAACACTCTTTATGCTTTTAGCTGTTACTTTATGGATAATCTTTAGGCAATTTAGATATGTCTTTTTTCCGCTTTTTATCTGTATATTAAGTATCATCACAACAACTGGTTTGCTTGGGCTTTTTGGCTGGGAAGTTACGGTTATATCTTCAAACTTCATCTCTTTACAACTCATACTTACTATATCCATAGTGCTACATTTAATCGTTATGTACAGGGAACTTTTGCAAAAATTTCCAAAAGCTTCACAAAAGCAACTTGTTTTAGTAACCGTTTTAAATAAACTAAACCCTTCATTTTTTGCTGTTCTTACAACTATAGTAAGCTTTGCTTCTTTAATGCTTTCAGATATCAGACCAATCATAAATCTTGGTTGGATGATGGGAAGTGGTATAGCACTCTCTCTAATCATCGCTTTTATAGCCTTTCCTGCTATCATGGTTTTGCTACCAAAAAAACAGATTTACACAAAATTTGAAAAAGAGTTTGCCTTTACTGCAATTTGTGCAAAAATAGTCGATAATCACAAAAAAGTGATAGTAATAGTAGCCGTTTTGATGGTTATATTTACAACTGTTGGTGTGCAAAAATTAAAGGTTGAAAATAGTTTTATAAACTACTTTAGAAGTTCAACCGATATATATAAAGGTATGGCAAATATAGACAAAGAGCTTGGCGGAACAACTCCTCTTGATGTGATTGTAAAGCTTGATGGAAATAAAGAAGCAGACAATAAAAATGAAACAAAAGAAAGCATAGATGAGTTTGATGAGTTTGAAAGCGAGTTTGAAACAAGTAAAAACGAAGCACAATACTGGTTCACGCCTCACAAAATGGAGATGGTTACAAAAATCCACAATTACTTTGAATCATTAGAATATGTTGGAAAGGTACAATCACTTGGAACTCTGCTTGAAATTGGAGAGCGTTTAAATGATGGGAAACCTTTGGATGGTTTTGAACTTGCTCTTGTTTACAACCAACTTCCAGACCGGTACAAAGATATGATTTTAACTCCTTACGTAAATATAGACCATAACGAACTTAGATTTACCATGAGAATAATAGACTCAGATAAAAACTTGCAAAGAAATGTACTTTTAAACAAGATGAAAGATGAGTTACCAAATATCATAACAAAAGATGAAGGTGAGTTTAGACTCTCTGGAGCTATGCTTTTATATAACAATATGCTTCAAAGCCTATACTCTTCACAGATAAAAACTTTGGGAACTGTAGCGATTGCCTTTTTAATCATCTTTTGGCCTCTTTTTGGCTCACTAAAAGCTTCTATCATCGCCGTTATATCAAACCTCATCCCAATGGGAATAGTTTTTGGTTTTATGGGATTCATCGGCATTCCACTTGATTTTATGACGATAACCATAGCTGCGATTAGCGTTGGCATCGGCGTTGATGATGCAATTCACTATATACACAGATTTAAAGAAGAGTTAAAAAAAGATGGCAATTATATAGCTTCCATGTACCGCTCACATAACAGTATTGGATACGCTATGTATTACACTACTTTAGTTACTGTGCTTGGATTTGGTGTGCTTGTTTTTTCAAACTTTATGCCAACTATCTTTTTTGGAATTTTAACCGTTGTTGTTATGGGTATGGTATTTTTGGGTGCCGTTTTACTCTTACCTACACTTTTGATTATTTTTAAACCTTTTAAAATTAAGGGCAATGAAAACTAATTTTGGTACAATAACCGCCCATCAAAAGCTTTTATAAAGCTTTCAAAAGTCCATATTTTTGGGCTTTTTAATATATAAATCGTTTACATGTAAGGATTAAGAGTTTTATGTTAGAGATTTTTGTTTTAGCCTTTGCTTTATCTATGGATGCCTTTGCTGTCTCTTTGTGTCTTGGCGCAAGATACAGTTCAAATATCAAATCAACTGCCCTAAAGGCAGCTTTTTACTTTGGCCTTTTTCAAGGTTTAATGCCCCTTGCTGGATATTTGATAGGACAAAAGATTATAAGTTATATAGAAAAGTATGACCACTGGATTGCCTTTGTTATTCTTTTTGTTCTTGGTGCAAAGATGATATACGAGAGCTTCAAAGATGAGTCTTGTGAGTTTACGCCAAATGCTCTAACACATAAATCACTATTTTTACTTGCAATTGCCACAAGTATCGATGCTCTTGCTGCTGGTTTTACTATATCGCTTATAGAGATACAACCATATCTTGGCATACTTATAATCGCTCTTGTTACATTTTGTGTTAGCTATATTGCTGTTATCGTCGGCTCAAAAAGTGGAACTTGGCTTGAGAAAAAAGCCGAACTTTTGGGTGGAGTTGTCTTGATTTTGATTGGTTTTAAAATGCTTATAGGACATAGCGCTTTTTAATATTTCTTTTTACATGTAACTATGTTTTACATGTAAAGATTTTTACTATTTTGTTTTGATATAATACAAACTCCTTTTTTGGAGGGTATGCGACCCTGGTGGGCGCCGCGGGCTTCAAACCCGTTGTTTGGACTGATGTCAGTTTGAAGGGAGGTTCGATTCCTTCACCTTCTCGCCACTATTTTAAGTGGTAATTTTTCTTTATATCTATCCAATATCAATTTAAATTAAAAATTAAAAACCTTTTACATGTAAATACACAAAACAACTCCTTTCAGAAAACTTACATTTATTAAAAATTTCACTTTTTTAAACTAAACAACTATTTAAATTTCATAAGCTAATTTATATTATAATGACGCCCATATGATATTTTACATGTAAAAAACAAGGAGTCGCTATGCAAAAGGTTACAGTTGGCTACGGAAAAGATAAAAAAATCACCCTTGAGATTGATGAAAAGCAGTTGGTTGGAGTTTATAATCCAAACAACGTTACAAAGATTGACTACAACAAAGCTCTTGAAAATGCATTAAAAACCCCTCTTGGAAGAAGTAGTTTTGATGATTTTATAAACACAAATGAAAAAATAGTTTTTATAGTAAATGATGGCACGCGCCCTACTCCAACAAGCAAAGTTTTAAAAGCAATTTATCCAAAGATAAAAAACAAAGATATATTTTTTATCATAGCAACAGGATGTCATAGAGCTCCAACTGAAGAAGAGTATCATTTCATATTTGGCAAAGAGATATATGAAGACTTAAATGCAAAAGGCCGCATTCACAGTCATGACTCCAAAAAAGACAAAATGGTCTATCTTGGAAAGTCAAAAAATGGTACAGAAATGTATTTAAATGAGATAGTTGCAAATGCTAAAAAAGTGTGTGCGATTGGCTCTGTTGAACCTCACTATTTTGCTGGTTATACTGGTGGCAGAAAAGCGTTTTTACCAGGTGTTGCAGCTTATGAAACTATACAACAAAATCACCTTTTAGCTCTTCGTCCAGAAGCAAATGCTTTAGCCTTAGAGGGAAATCCAGTACATGAAGACATGATGGATGCGATGAAAGTTTTAAAAGATATAGATGTATTTGCAATCATGACAGTTTTAGATAGCGATCATGATATTTACGCAGTTACAACTGGTGATTTAGGTGAATCATTTTATGCAGGCATTGACAAAGCAAATGAAGTGTTTTGCGTTGATATAAAAGAAAAAGCCGACATCGTTATCTCAGTTGCTCCATATCCAATGGATATAGACCTTTATCAATCACAAAAAGCACTTGATAATGGCAAACTTGCACTAAAAGAAAATGGTATTTTAATCATGGTGGCAACTTGTAAAACTGGTATCGGCGAAGAGGGATTTTTTAAACTTATGAGTTCTGCTGATTGTCCTCGTTCGGTTTTGAAAAAGATAGAACAAGGATACAAGCTTGGTTATCATAAAGCTGCAAAAATGGCTGAAATTAACCTTTGGGCAAAGAGCTGGGCTGTTACAGATTTAAGTGATGAAGAGATGAAAGCTGTACACTTAAAGCCTTATCATGATTTAAATATTGCCCTTAGCGACGCATTAAACGAAAAAGGCAAAAATGCAAAAATCATCGTTCTTCCTTTTGGCTCTATAACAGTCCCAAAAGTAGTGTCAAAATAACAAAATGAAAGTCCTTTATTACGATTGCAAAGTTGGCATAAGTGGTGATATGCATCTTGGTGCAATGATAGACGTTGGTGTTTGTTTTGAGCACTTAAATAATGAACTTAAAAAATTATGCATCAAAGACGAATTTGTTTTACATGTAAAAAAAGATACCAAAAATGGTATTAGTGGAACAAAGGTAGATGTCGAAATTTTAAACAACAAAAAATGGAGACAAAGTGCCAATTCTAATAACGTTAGAAATTATAAAGATATAGAGAAAATAATTCTAGAGAGTTCTTTGGGTGAAAATGTAAAAAATCGCTCTTTGAAAATGTTTCAAATTTTGCGTGATACTGAAGCAAGAGTTCACGACATGCCAACAACAAAGGTTCATTTTCATGAGGTTGGCGCAGTTGATTCTATAGTTGATATAGTTGGTGCTGCCATATGCATAGAGTTTTTAAAGCCAGATATCATTCTATCAAGCAAAGTTGAACTTGGTGGTGGTTTTGCAAAGTGTGAACATGGCATTATCCCAGTTCCTGCTCCTGCTACAATTGAGATTTTAAAAGATACGCCAACCTCTTTAGGACTTGTTGATAAAGAGAGTACAACTCCAACTGGAGCTGTTATACTAAAAGCAAATGTTGATAGATTTTGCACAAATATTGATTTACATGTAAAAAAAATCGGTTATGGACTTGGTACACTAAACTTTAATGTTCCAAATGTTTTAAGAGTTTTTGTAGGTGAAATGTGTGAATCATCAATGCAAAAAGAGATTATCATAGAGACAAATATAGACGATATGAATCCGGAAATTTTGAGTTTTGTAGAAGAAAAGCTCTTTAAACTAGGAGCACTTGATGTATATAAATGCTCAATTTCAACTAAAAAAAATAGGCTAGGCGTAAAACTTAGCGTCTTGTGTACAAAAGATAATGAAAGTGTTATTATAGACACTATCTTAAAAGAGACTACTTCTATTGGTATAAGAAAGTTTGAGGTTGATAAAATCGCTCTAAAAAGAGAGGTTAAAACAATCAATACAAAGTTCGGATATGTTAATGTAAAAGTTTCCTACTTTGATAACAAGATTATAAAATACAAAGCAGAATTTGAAGATTGCAAAAGCATAGCTCAAAAAAATGGTATAAGCATTCAAGAAGTGTATAAAGAGATAGACAAGGTTTTAAATTGCACAAAAAATTAGAAAAATTAGAAGATATTATAGCTTCAAAAAAGAGTTTAATAGTAGCTCATTCAGGTGGTGTTGATAGCACTTTTTTACTGTTTGTAGCAAATAGAGTGTTAGGCGATAAAGCTCTTGGATTAACTGTGTCAACCCCATATATAGCTTCTTGGGAATTAGAAGAAGCCATAAGTGTAGCAAAAGAGATAAAAGCAAATCACAGAGTTTTACAACTGCCACTAATTGACGAAATTAAAACAAATCCTCCACTTCGCTGTTATACATGTAAAAGTGCACTTTTTTCATATCTTTTAAATTATGCAAAAGAGCATGGTTATTTACATGTAAGTGAAGGAAGCAATGTTGATGATACAAGTGAGTTTAGACCAGGAAGACGGGCTTTGGCTGAACTTGATATAACAACTCCACTGCTTGAAGCTGGACTTTATAAAAGTGAGATAAGAGCGCTTTCACATGAGTTTAATCTTAGCACCTGGGATAAACCTTCATATGCTTGTTTGCTTACAAGATTTGAACATAATCATCTTGTAAATAAAGAAGAATTTGACATGGTTGGAAACGCAGAAGGCTACTTGATAAAAAACGGTTTTAGACAGATAAGAGTTAGATTTCAAGACTTTAACGCTAGAGTTGAAATGCCTTCAAATGATGTAAAAAGACTACTAGACAGTGAAAAGCTTGAAGAGATTATAACTTATTTAAAAAATCTTGGCTTTAAAAATGTAAGCTTGGACTTGCCAAAGATTTTACAAACAAGGTAAAAAAATGCAAGAAAAAGAGTTGCTTAATCTTTTAAACAATATAAAAGATGGCAAAGTTGATGTCAACACTGCTCTTAAAAAGATAAAAAATCTACCATTTGAGGATTTGGAATTTGCCAAAATCGATCATCACAGAGAGATTAGAACTGGCGTTCCTGAAGTTATATATGGTGAAGGAAAAACAAAAGAGCAAATTTTGGGCATTGTCTCAAGAATGGCAAAAAATGGAAGCAATATACTTATAACAAGAACAAACAAGGACGTTTTTGAAGTCGTAAAAAAAGAACACGAAAAAGCAGTGTTTAATGAAATGGGAAGAGTTATAAGCATTGTTTCTACAAAACTTGAACTTACAAAAAGTTATATAGCTATCGTAGCTGCTGGAACTTCTGACTTGAGTGTTGTAGAAGAAGCTTATGAGACAGCACTTATTCTTGGAAACAGAGTTGAAAAAGTCGTTGATGTTGGTGTTGCTGGTATCCACAGACTTCTTCACAATCTTCCAATCATACAAAATGCAAAGGTTGTTATAGTCATTGCCGGAATGGAAGGAGCACTTGCTAGCGTTGTTGGGGGACTAGTTAAAAATCCAGTCATCGCAGTTCCAACAAGCGTTGGATATGGGGCAAACTTTGGAGGTCTTTCAGCACTTCTTTCTATGCTAAACAGTTGCGCAAGTGGCTTAAGCGTTGTAAACATAGACAATGGCTTTGGCGCAGCTTATAACGCAAGTCTTATCAACCACTTATAAAAAAATCCTCTTTTATACTTTACATGTAAATGTTTTTTGCACTTTTACATGTAAAAAACATTATTAAAAAAATGTGATTTTATAAACTTTTGAAAAAGAAGATTTGGCTGCACCTCTTTTTAAGAAGCGCAACCAAAAAGGATTATTAATTATACGTAACCAAATGTTTTAGCTAATATGAAACCAAGTACACAAGAGCTAAATACTCCAAGGAGTCCTGGGATAATAAAGCTGTGATTTATAACATATTTTCCAATTCTTGTTGTACCTGAACGGTCGAACTGAATTGTCGCCAAATCGCTTGGGTATGTTGGTAAGATATAGTAACCATAACAAGCAGCAGCAAACGCAATAATGTAACCTGGTTCAACACCAACTGCAAGAGCGATTGGAACCATTGTTGCAACTGAAGCAGCTTGTGAATTTAAGAATTTAGATACAAGAAGTATCATGATTGCATAAGTCCAAGGGTACTGTTTAACGATACCACCAAGAGCTAGTTTCATATCTTCAACGTGAGCATCAAACACAGTATCGGCCATCCATGCGATACCAAAAACCGCTACGATTGCTATCATACCTGATCTAAAGATTTCGTTTTTAGAAATTTTTGAAGCATCCATTTTTGTGAACATAACCATCATTGCACCAGCAAAGAACATTAAGATTTGGATACAATTTACCATACCAACTTGTTTAAATGCTGATTTAGTAAATGTGTAGTCAGCATAAGCGCTATCAGCTTTTAAATCTTCAACGAATTTGCCTTGGGCACAATACTCTTTTGCTTTAAGTGGTGTTGATAATTTTGCTTTTTCTTCAGCACCAAATGGTTTACCAAATCTATCTTTTACAACAGTTTCAGGTGCATTAACAAACGCTGAATATTTTTCTTGAGCAGCACTGCCAACAAGAGACATATTCATAACGTTATTGAAGTTTTGTTTTTCTCCATTAACCATTTGGCTTCCTGAAACGGTGCACCATGCTGGTCTTAGAGTTTCACCAATTCCTAGAGTTGCTATAACTGCGATACCTGCAAGGAAAATCCACATAGCAAGCCATTGCTCTTTTGGAAGTTTTTTTCCTAAAAGTGTAGCTGTTGAGCCATAAACATATTGTTTGTTTTCTGGAGTAGAGATAAATTCTTGGAAAATTGGATCTTTTTCTAAATCTTTTCCTCTTTTTAGAGAAAATAGTCCGACAACCAAAACACCGAACATAGTACAAGGAATAGTTATGCTTAAAATGGTTGTTAAACTAATAGCACTTCCATTTGGTAAGTGTGAAGATGCAAGTAACGCTGCAAATGAAACAACTGCAACTGAAACTGGAGAAGCACAAATACCCATTTGAGAAGAGATTGATGCTGCTGCCATTGGACGTTCTGGTCTGATGTTGTTTTTAATAGCAATATCGTAGATAATTGGCATAATTGTATAAACAACGTGTCCAGTACCACAAAGCATTGTTAAAAACATTGTTACAAATGGAGCTAAAATAGTTACGTATTTTGGATTTCTACGTAAAATTTTCTCTGCTATTTGAAGCATAACATCAAGTCCACCACTTGCTTGAAGTGTAGCTGAAGCCGCAACAACCGCGATGATTGTTAACATAACGTCTATTGGTATTTTACCTGGAGGCAAGTTAAATACGAAAACCAATATAACAAGACCGATACCACCGAGTAAACCTAGAGCGATACCGCCCTTTTTAGCTCCGTAGAATAAACAAAATAGTACAACAGCAAGCTGAAGCACAAGTCCCAATGTTCCTGAAAACATACTTTCTCCTTGAAATAAATTTTATTAATTACTTAATGTCTTAAATCTTCGCGTACGGTTTTTGACCAACTTCATAAAAGCTGTTGCCTTCGCTATCAATAGCTACGATTGCTGGAAAATCTTCTACTGTTAATCTTGCAATCGCTTCAGGTCCGAGTTCCGGATAAGCTAAAACTTCATATTTTTTTATTGTTTTTGAAATCAATGCTCCAGCTCCACCAATAGCTACCATATAAACAGTACCATTTTTCTTCATAGAATCAACAACTTCTTTAGAGCGGTAACCTTTTCCAACCATCCCAGTAACTCCCAAATCTAAAATAGTAGGAGTGTATTTATCCATTCTTCCACTTGTAGTTGGTCCTGCTGCACCAATTGCAGCTCCTGGTTTAGCTGGCGTTTGTCCTAGATAATAAATAGTTTCATTTTTTAATTCAACTGGAAGTTTTTCACCACGAGCTAACGCTTCAGTAAGAGCTTTATGAGCAGCATCACGTGCAGCTATGATAGTTCCTGTTATGAGCACATTATCGCCAGCTTTTAATTTTTTTGCAACATCTTTTGTAAAAGGTGCTTTTATTTTTATACTATTTGACATTTTGCACTCCTTATAGTGTTACATCAGCATGTCTAGCTGCATGACAGTTTATATTTACCGCAACAGGAAGTCCAGCTATGTGAGTTGGATACCATTCAACATTTACTTTAATAGCAGTTGTTGTGCCACCAAGTCCTTGAGGGCCAACTCCTGTTTGGTTTGCCAAATCAACTAAATCTTTTTCTAATTTTGCATAATCAGCATTTTCATTTTGTGAATCTACAGAGCGCACTGCTGCTTGTTTAGCTAAAAGTGCTGCTTTTTCCATAGTTCCACCAACTCCAACACCAACTACCATCGGAGGACAGGCGTTTGGACCAGCTAGTTTTACAGCTTCAAGAAATACTTTTTTAATTCCCTCTAATCCATCAGCTGGAACAAGCATTTTTAAAATACTTTTATTTTCACTTCCAAAACCTTTTGGACAAACTTTTATTTTTAATTTATCACCTTTAACAATTCTTGTATGAATTACAGCTGGTGTGTTATCTTGAGTATTTTTTCTATTAAATATAGGTTCAGCTACAACTGATTTTCTAAGATATCCATCAGTATAACCTTGTGCTACACCTTTGTTTATTGCATCTTCTATATAATCTCCCTCAATTCTCACATCTTGTCCGATTTCAACAAACACAACAGCCACGCCTGTATCTTGACAGATAGCCATTTGTTCTTTTTTTGCTATATCTGCATTCAAAATCAACTTACCTATGATATCTCTACCAAGTGGTGACTTTTCCTCTTTTTCAGCTTTTTTAAAAGCTGCGTACATATCTGGCGTTACCACGCAACAGGCTTCCTTACAGAGATTTGCAACTGCTTTTGTTATATCAGCAGATTGAATTGTTCTCATATATGCTCCTTAGAATTATCAATTTTGATTTAATGACATATTTTTGTTATATATATTAAAAAATCCATAAACATGAAATTATACACTTGTAATATTTAAGCTTTTCTTAGTCTATTCTTTCTTAAATCAACTAATCTAAATTAGAAATATTTTCATAAAGAAGATAACAAATTTTGACTAAAAAAGTCACATATTGATATTTTTTAGACTTTTTTACTTAGTTTTGTCATATGCAAAACTACTGGTATTTCATTGTTTTGGTGGCTTTTGGGAGTAAAAAATATTAAAGAAAATTTTTTAGTATTTAAAATTTATATTGTCATATAAAAAAATTTGTTTTTTTGATTTTTGATGGTTAAAATAGAAAAATTTTTGAAAGCGAAAAAAATACAAATGACAGAAATTGACCACTATTTAAGCATTAGAAGCAAACTGCCACTTGCAACTAGTTGATTGTTGTTTTTAATTTCAAAGTTAATTTCACTCAAATTTGCATCCGGTAAAGTTATTTTTACATGTAACTATAAACTCTATATTCATGCATTAAATTATAAATTTTTTATATATATGAAAATATACTTTGAAATATTGAAATATCAACTATCTTTTGATAAAATATTTGTTTAAATTAAATAAAAGTAGCTTAGTGTTAAAAATCAAAAATCTTAACAAATCTTTTTCAAATCACCATATACTAAAAAATATAAATATAGAGATAAAAAACTGTGGTATTTTTGCACTTTTAGGGTTAAATGGAGCTGGAAAAACTACGCTTATATCGATTTTATGTGGTATTTTACAACCAAACAGTGGTGAGATTTTTTATAACGATAAACCGTTTTTTTCTCTTTTAAAAAAAGATAGGTCTTTTTGCTCACTAACTCCCCAAGATTTTGCATTTTATCCAACTTTGAGCGTTAAAGAAAATATGGATTTTTTCTCAAGCCTAAGTGGATTATCACAAGAAAAGCAAAAAGAGATGTATGATTTTTCCATCAGTGTAAATAAGCTTGAAAATTATCTACATGTAAAAGCAAAAAATCTCTCTGGTGGTTTAAAAAGAAGACTTAATCTTGCTATTGGGCTTTTAAATGATCCGAAAATTCTTTTTTTAGATGAGCCAACTGTTGGAATTGACCCACAATCAAGAAACTTCATACTAAACACTATAAAAGAGCTTGGTAAAAAAGATAAACTCATCATCTACACTTCTCACTATATGAATGAGGTCGATTTTTTAGCCGACAATATAGCCATCATTGATGATGGAAAAATACTAACAACTTTTGCAAAAGATAGTAAAAAGATGGTCGTAACCATAGAAAACATAAGAGAGTTCAAAGAAGAAGAGTTGCAAAAGATTGACAATTTTGCAAAATTTCACCATGTAAACAATACACTTTTTAGTGAAGATTTTGATTATGAAAAATTCACAAATTTTATAGAGTACTCAAAACAAAACAATATAATTTTTAAAAATATCTCATTCAAACCAGTTTCTGTTGAGAGTATATTTTTATCTTTAACTGGGCAGGATTTAAGAGATGAATAGAGAGTTTTTCGCACTTTTTAAAAAAGAGTGTTTGATAGTTTTAAAAGACAGAAACGCTCTTTTGGCACTTTTCTTGCTTCCTATAGTTTTTATACTTATCATGTCTTATGCCCTAAAAGACGTAACAAACTCATCAACTAACCTTACATGTAACTATTTTATAGATGAAAAAAACGATAGCGATTACATGGCAAAGTTTCAAAAAAGTATAGATGAAAATACTGCTTTTACATGTAAAAGGATTTATAAAAAACAAGATGGGCAAAACGCTGATCTTCTAGCCATCATTCCAGAAAACTTTTTTATAGAATTTGTAGATAATTCAAGCTCGAGTTTGAGCATCTCTCTTCTTTACAAACCATCACTAAATATAGCTTCTGTTTCACTTTTTGAATCCATGATAAAAGAGAAAATAGTTCTTCTTTTTGCGCTTGATGGGGATGAGGATTTTACGCCTATTTTTGTAAAAAATATGCAAAAAGAGTTTTTGGTAAAAACTTCTTTTGGCAACAAAGTGCCAAATAGCGTGGAACAAAGCGTTCCTTCTTGGCTTGTTTTTGCTATGTTTTTTATTTTGATGCCACTCTCAACTGTTTTTATCATCGAAAAAGAGCAAGGAACACTAAGAAGGCTTAGGAGTTTGAGGGTTTCACCACTACTATTTTTTGGAGCAAAAACTCTAACATATAACATTATAAATATGCTTCAAGGCGTTGTGATGCTTTTTGTTGGACTTTATATTGTGAAGTTATTTGGCTTAGAGCCACTACGGATTGAAAACTTTTTTGCAATGTTTGCACTTTTATACTCTATATCTATCGCCGCCATTGGCTTTGCCCTTTTGGTTGCAACTCTTGCAAAAAGCTCTTCGGAAGCTATCATAGTTGGTGGACTTGGAAACGTGCTTCTTGGCGCCATTGGTGGCATTATGGTTCCAAAATATGTTATGCCAGACATCATGCAAACTATCAGTTTAATCTCGCCTATGTCATGGGGGCTTGATGGATTTTTGGAGATTGTGTTAAATGAAGGAAGCTTGCTTAGTGTTTTGCCAAGTATCTGCTTTTTGATGCTTTTTGGCATGATTTTGTTTTTAATGTCACTAATTATACTAATCAAACAAAAAGGTGAATAACTAAAAATCACTCAAAAAAAACAAAACTTTTTTATATAACTCTTAAGTATTTACATGTAAATAAATACGTGATTTTTTACACTATTTTTTAGAAATTTTTGGTAACATATTTGAAAGTTTATATAAAGGATTTAGTATGAGAAAAAGACTATTTTTTGCATCTCTTATAACCATAAGTGCACTGTTTTATACGGGTTGTAGTTTCACACAAGCACCAATTCATGATGTTCAAAGTGCAACCGTTCAAGGAGCAGAAGCAAAGTTAACACAAACTCAAGTTGAACAAGCTATCTTAAAAGCAGGCGTAACTGAGGGTTGGAGAATGCAAAAAATCAAAAGCGGTTTAATATCTGCTATTCATAGCGAAAGAGGACATAGTGCTACCGTTGAGATAGCATACTCTGCTTCAAGCTATAGTATAAAATATAAAGATAGTGTAAATTTAAAATATGATGGAGCAAATATCAACCAAAACTACAACTCTTGGGTACAATCTCTAGACAAAGCTATTCAAAAAAACTTTTTATCTCTATAGCTTCATAAAAAGGGTTTGTTTTATACAAACCCTTTAAGCAAAAATACTCTTTGTGGTAAAAGTTTTACATGTAACCAAACGATTGAAGCTGTATCTTTCCATTTTTTAAAGTGACTAACTCTCTCATTTGCATGAGGGTAATAACACTCAACAACAACTTCTTTGATTTTTCTTCTTTTCCAAGCGTGTCTTACGATTACTTCCATCTCCCAATCAAACCTTGTCGTTTTTGTAGGAAGTTCAAGTATAGAAACTGGATAGAGTCTAAAGCCAGAAAGCGAATCTGTTATATTGTGTGAAGTGTTTAGCGTTGCCCAAAAATTGCTTATTTTTCTGCCTATTTTAGAGCCATTTGGAACGTTTGCTATATTAAAATTTCTTGCTCCTATAACTATCACATCATCACCAAAATTTAATGCATTTGTTAATTTATAAATCTCGCTTGCCAAATGCTGTCCATCTGCATCCATGCAAACAAAGTAGCTGTATCCTAACTCTTTTGCTTTTTTTGCACCATTTACAAGTGCGGCTCCTTTGCCAAGATTTTGTGGATGCGTTACAATGTGAGTTTTTTCATCACAAGTAAGCCTTGATTCCATGCTTGGATTTGAACCATCATCAACTACTATAACTTCGTATCCATGCTCTCTAGCATCTTTTATAACAGCGCTTGTTGTTTCGTTGTTTAATGTTGGAATAACTACAGCAACCTTTAGTCTATCCATGGTATTTTTCCTTGAAAATTTTACTTTTGATTTGTGTGTAAGTATAACACGGAAATAATCTAAATAAAACTTTCTTTACGCGAAAATCGTTAAGAAATAGACAAAAGTTTGTCTATTTTAGACTTGGAACAAGTGCTTTGTGCATACTTGCACAGCACAAAGAGTTGTACACAATGTTTTACATGTAAATGTTAAAACTTATTAAAAACAAAAAATCTGCTTTACATGTAAACATCAAACTTCTTAAATTCAAAACTTCTTCTTTTACAATTTGACACTTAAAATTCAAAAACCTTTCAAACTTTAACAAACTTCATTAACACTTAATATTTATTAAATCAAAATTTAAATAAAATATTTAATTGTGAAAAACAAACAAGGAGTTTGTCTTATGAAACATCTACTTAAAGTTTTTGTTATTTTTATAACTTTTGGTTTCTCTTTGTCAGCTCAAACAGTTATAGTTGGTGAGTCAAACTGGACAAATACCTCAATTGGTATTCCTAGTGTAACAAATGGAGGAAATGCAACATTTGATAGCAACTACACAAATCTCTCTACAATACAACAAGTAAATGTAAGTGATATACACATTTATGGAAATAACTCTGTTATAAGTGGAAACAGCACTTCAAGGATATTTTACACATCTGGAAACTTTGGTGGTGTATCAAACATAACTCTAAAAGATGGAAATCGTACAAGTGGTGGTGATGCTTTTGGTGGTGCGATTTATGCTGGGACTTTCGGTGGAAATATCTTCAATTCAACATTTTCAAACAATAGTGCAAGTGGTAATTGGGCTTATGGTGGTGCGATTTATGCTGGGACTTTCGGTGGAAATATCTTCAATTCAACATTTTCAAACAATAGTGCAAGTGGTAATTGGGCTTTTGGTGGTGCGATTTATGCTGGGACTTTCGGTGGAAATATCTTCAATTCAACATTTTCAAACAATAGTGCAAGTGGAAGTAATGCTCTTGGTGGTGCGATTTATGTTGATAATACTTTAAGTGGAACTTTCCAGAATTCTAACTTCACAAACAATAGTGCAAGTGGTAATAATGCTTTTGGCGGTGCTATCTATGCTTATACTTCAAACTTTGTAGTAGAAGCAACTTCAGGTCAAACCTCTCTGTTTGTAAACAATACAGCAGGTGGCAAACCAAACTCTATCTATACTTATGGTGGTGCTATTACTATAGACACAAAAGATGATGGTGTTGTTGATATACAAGATCCCATATATGCACGGGTTGATGCTGGATACGCACTTGCTATCTCTAAAAATGGAACTGGTATTTGGAAGCTTGGAGGAGATACTGTAGTTGAGAGATATTCTGGTTCAATCTCTTCAAATATCTCTATAAACGAAGGAACTTTGTATCTTCATGGTGCAAGTGCAAGTGGAGGAGTTGGAACCATAACTCTAAACTCTTATGGTTTAGGAAATACTTCAACATTTAGTCTCATGTCAAACGCTACTTTAATAGCAGGTGGAGATAACAACATAACAGTTATAAGCAATGATGATGGTTTTACTAGTTTCTCAAACGCAACTATGCACTTTTACAATAACTCTACTATAAGTGGAGGAAGTGGAAATACATCTTTACATGTAAATAGTTCAAATGGTAACTTTATATATGGACTTGTAAACTTACATGTAAACAACACATCTGACAATTTCACACTTTTTACATCTAACTCAACAGACAATTTACTCTCTGGTCTTAGTGGAGATGGAGGCATAGTAAAGAGTGGAGAAGGAAGAGTTATATTAGATGGTGAAAACTCTTACACAAATCAAACTTTGATAAATGAAGGAAGTTTAAGAGTAACAAATCTAAATAGCATAAACGCCTCATCCAATGTAACTATAAACAACCAAGCAACCTTAGAACTCTTTACAGGTGATAACACAACATTTACAAATG
>JBKECC010000033.1:0-5452 GCA_047974135.1 Campylobacteraceae bacterium
CATTTGAATATATAACAAAAAAAGCTTCATTTTATTCAAGAGATTTCTATGTGGAAGAGGGCGTTTTGATACCTCGTCCTGAAACTGAGATTTTGGTTG
This sequence comes from Campylobacteraceae bacterium, assembly GCA_047974135.1. Lineage (GTDB taxonomy): Bacteria > Campylobacterota > Campylobacteria > Campylobacterales > Campylobacteraceae > JAIRQK01. The sequence goes on from JBKECC010000033.1 coordinate 100, forward strand.
ATTGTGCAGCTCAAATCATAAAAAAATTAAATGCAAAATATATAGCAGAGATTGGAACTGGAAGTGGAGTTATAAGCATCATGATAGCGCTTCTTTTCGAAGATGTTGAAATAGTTGCGACAGACATTTCAAATGAGGCTATTTTACTGGCAAGAAAAAATGCTATAAAATTTGGAGTTGAAAATAGAGTCGAGTTTGTCCATACAAGTTATCTTGATGGAGTTGTATTACCGGAAGTTCTTGTATCAAATCCTCCATATATTGCAAAAAGCGAAGCATTAGAAGAACACGTTTTAAATGAACCGCACACTGCACTTTTTGGTGGTTTAAGAGGCGATGAAATTTTGCGAGATATCATAGATATTTACAATAAAAATAGTGAAATTTTAGCTCTTGCTTGTGAGATGGGTTATGATCAAAAAAGTTCACTTGAAGAGTATTTTAAAGAGTTACATGTAAAGAATTACTCGTTTTATAAAGACTTGGGTGGATTTGACAGAGGATTTAAAATTTTAAGGAGTTTGGTTTGAAAAAAACAGCATTACAGAAAAATATTTTTGCAGCATATCTACTTTTTATAGGTATTTTAGTTGGAGTTGAACTCTCTGTTGGTGCATTGGTTGCACCAGTTATATTTTATCCAACTTCGTTTTTAGGGGAGGGTGTTTTAACACATTTTCAAAGTGGAATTCTCATGACACAAATATTTTTAAGATTTAACCTTTTACTTATGGTGATAACGCTATTTTTACTTTCTTTTGAAGTTTACATATATTTCTCAAAAAGATTTGATTTTATAGGTGCTGTATTTCTTTTTATTGCGTTGGTTGGTTCACTTTTGTTTGTTTTATATTTTACTCCTTATATCGTTGATGCTCAAAAATTAGGAGCTGCTGCAACCGCAAGCGAAGAGTTTAGAAATATACACAAGGCAAGTGAACTTGTTATAAAGGTAGTTTTATTTGCTCAGATAGCACTATTTTTTAGAAGAATTTGGGTTGAATTTAAGTAAGTAAAAAAAGGATTAAAACGCTTTTGTTGAGGAAAAAGCGTTTTAATTTTTATTTAGTCCATTTGATTGCGCATGAAAGTAGGTATGTCTAGTATATCATCAGAGTTATCAAGTCCACCACTAACTTTTCTCAATTTTAAAACTCTATCTCTCTTATTTAAAGATTCTACAGGCATTGTCTCTTTTTTGATATCTTTTATATCATCAAGTTTGTTATCAAAACCAGTCGCAACGATAGTTACACGAACTCCATTATCTGTCATAGTATCTATAGTTGTTGTGCCAAAGATAACGTGAGCATCTTCATCAGCAGCATCTTCAATAATGTTCATAGCTTCACTTATATCACTAAGTGGACACTCAGGGCTTACTTGGAAATGCACTAACACACCAAGCGCACCATTGATTGTCATGTTATCTAAAAGTGGAGACTCAATAGCATTTTTAACAGCTTCAGCAGCTGCACCTTGGCCTGAACTTTCCCCAACACCCATCAAAGCCATTCCCCTATGGCTCATAACGGTTTTCACATCTGCGAAGTCCAGGTTTATGTCACTATTTCCAGTTGATAGAACTACACTACTCATTCCACAAACTGCACGAGATAGCACATTATCCACAATCTTAAAAGCTTCTTTAATGCCTAGATTTTTATCAACAATTGCTAAGAGTTTATCGTTTGGTATAACAACTATAGAATCACTCTCTTTTTTTAATTCAGCAAGACCGGTATCAGCAAGTTTTGTTCTTTTTCTTCCTTCAAATGAGAAAGGTTTTGTAACAACAGAAACTGTTAATGCACCAATCTCTTTTGCTGCTTGAGCAACTATAGGAGCGGCACCTGTTCCAGTTCCACCACCAAAACCAGCAGCGATAAATACTATATCTGAATGTTCTAACGCACTTTTAATCTCTTCATAACTCTCTAGTGCTGCTTCTCTTCCAATATCTGGAACCATTCCAGCACCAAGACCTTTAGTCTTTTTCTCACCAAGTTGAATTTTTGTTGTTGCTTTAGATGTCTCAAGGGCTTGTGCATCAGTGTTTGCAGCTATTAAATCAATACCAGCAACACCTTCACGAACCATGTGGTTTATCATGTTTCCACCACCACCACCAACACCTACAACTTTTATCTTTGCTCCATAAACGTGCTTTGATTCCTCAACTTTAAAGCCATTCATCTTATTTTCTCCAATTTAAAATAGTTGTGTTAAACGATGCCAAAATCTCTTAAAGAAGTTAGTAATATTACTCTCATCTTCTATTTTGGCAATTGCCGATAACTTCTCTCTTGCAAGCAACATGTCATTTTTATCTGTCATTAATAGATCTTCTTCTTCACCATTTTCTGTGTTAGAAGTTTTTTCATTTTTGCTAGGTTCTATTATCTCATCTTTATATCTTAACTTTTTATTTGAGTCTATTTCATATGGGGTAAAGTGTCCACCACCATACATCACTAAACCAACCGCTGTCGAATATCCAGGATCTCTTAAAACTTCAAATAATCCTTCCATCTCTGTAGGTTTTGCAAGTCTAACAGGTAAGTTATCAAAAACCGCACTTGCTAAATCTCTAATTCCATCAAGTTTTGTTAGTCCACCAGTTAGTACAATGCCTGCACCTATTTTATCTTTATATCCGCTATCTTCTAGAGATTTTGCTAAAATCATCAAAGTCTCTTCAACTCTTGCATATATAACATTTGAGACGATTTCAAGCGATACTTCGTGGGTTGAGTTTTCATCTCCTGTTATAGGAAGAACAATCAAATCACTTTTATTATTTTGTAAAGAACCATGTTCTATTTTTACTTTTTCGGCTGAACTTATAGGCGTGTGAAGTGCCATAGATAAGTCATTTGTTATATTGTTTGAACCAACTCCAAGAAAATCATTGTATCTTATAGAGTTTCCTATATGAATTGCCATATTGCAAGTTGCCCCACCAGCATCAATTACAGCTACTCCAAGCTCCCTTTCATCCCTGTTTAAAACAGCTATACTTGAAGAGTATGCTGTTAGAACAATGTTATCTATCTCAATACCAGCAGCTCTAATAGCTTTTTTTAAGTTATTTAGAGGAGATTTTTGCACTGTTATGATGTGAGCTTGAACTTCAAGTCTGCTTCCATTCATACCAAGTGGATCTTCTATAGCTTCTTGGTCATCAACTTTGAAGTTAAAAGGTAAAATATGAAGTTTTTCATACTCTTGTGGTATGTTTGCATTGTGATCAGCCATCTGCATAACACGGTTAATCTCTCTTATGCCGATATCACGGCTTGGAATGTTTACAACTCCACTACTATTTATACTTTTTACATGTGAGCCAGAAATAGAGATAATCACTTTATCAAACTGCGTTCCTGCTACTCTTTTTGCATCATTTAGTGCATTTTTGATGGATTTTGCAGCATAATCGATATTTGTTACAATACCTTTTTTTAATCCTTCAGATTTAGAAACTCCAACTCCAAGAATTTTTATGCCATTATCATCTTTTTGAGCTATAACAGCGCATATTTTAGTAGAGCCTATATCGATACCTAAAATAATTGTGCTCACTATACTATCCTTTAAATATATTGCTCAATTTTGTATTGAGCTCTTAGTTTGATGATTAAGTTTTCTAAAACCTCACTATTTTTTATTCTCTCAACATTGTAATTTAACAAATCTATATTTTCTTTTATCTCTTCTTCACTTGGAAATTTTTGATCAGTTATAGCATAAAGAATAGCTTCTTTTTGTGTTAACATAAAACCTTTTTTATCTTTAGAGCCAAAAATCTTTTGTACTAGCTGAGTACTCTCTTGTTCACTCAAAGTTCCAATGTTTTTACTATTTTTAGTTATAAAACCGATATCGTTTCCACTAAAGACAGAGAGTCTTGATTCTGCAACTTGAGTTAAGAGTTGAACTCTTTTTTGCTCTTTAAGCTCAGCTATAACTTGTTTATAAGAATCTTCATAACTTTTTGGAGTTGGAAAATTGATTTTTGTTAGTTTTAAAATTTCATAACCATTATCTTTTTTAATTGGTCTTAATACATCACCAACAGAAACTGTTTGAAATTCTGCTACGTTATAATCAGGTGTTGACTCTTTTATGGTTACACTTGAAGTAGCGTTTAATTCACCTTTTTTAAAGTTTAAAAAAGCTGTTAGAGCATCTGAATTTGCATTTTCTAATCTCAAATCCTTCTCAATTAAAGGTTTTGCCACTTCAAAATCAAGTATTTTTTCATCAACATCTTTGTAAAGGTACTTTGTTTTTTCATAATGAGCTTTTATATCATCTTCGCTTAACTCTTTTGTTGAAGCTGGAACAAATATTTTGTCAAACTCATAACTTTTTTCTGTCAAATAGCTTGCTTGTTTTCCTTGCCAAAAAGTTTTTGCTTCTTCGTCTGTGATTTTTATATCTTTTTCATCTATGGCTATTCTAGAGATAGAAACTCTATCTTTAAGTAGTAGTGCAGCTCCAATGGCATCAACTTCACCAGGAAGTGCAGGCAGATATGTAATACTTATAACTCTGTTTAAAAGAATCTGTTTTTTCAATGAATTTTCATATGCTGAAGGTTCAATTCTGTTTTGTCTTAGGATATTTAAATATAACTCTTTATCAAACACGCCTTTGTCGTTTTTGAACTCCGGAGTATTTAAGAGATAATCAACAACATCACTATCAACAACGCTTAAACCAAGGCTATCAGCGAAGTTATAAAGAAGAGCTTCGTTTATCAAGTTATTTACAACCAAACTTCTTAATCCAAACTGCTCAGCCATCTCTTGTGTTAGTTGACCACCAAAATTTTCCATATTGATTCTATTAAAAGTGCTTTGATAAGATTGTTGATAATCCTCTACAGAAACTAATCTATCACCAACTTTTGCAATACTTGAGCTTTTTTTTGAAAAATCAAGCGAGCCCCATCCAACAAAACCAGCACCAACGAAAGCGATAACACTAACCCAAATTGTTATTATTAAATATTTTTTGTGGTATTGCATCCAAGTTAACATACATTTCATCCTTATTTTATAACAATAAATCTGTTAGGATTTTACAATTAAAAGTGTTTAATATAACTTAAAATAGGCTTTTATAACAAATTTTTTTCACTTTTTTGTTACTTTGTTAGTGATTTTGTTAGTTTACATGTAAAAGCTATATCTTTTCGCTTTTTGAAAGCAGTAAAACCTTAAAACTATTTTCTATCAAAGCGACTGTTTTAGATAAGTTATTTATATCTCTGTTGTTAGCATAAAAACCGATAACTTTTATTACTATAAAATTTGTTTAATTATCTAAAAGGTATATACAAATTTCT
>JBKECC010000037.1:0-4498 GCA_047974135.1 Campylobacteraceae bacterium
ATTATTCCAATATTGATATTGAGAAAAAACCCAAAGTCTTCTATGGAAAATTTTTTGTTTTCTTCAAGCCTGTTAAATTTTCTTGTAATGCTTATAATTTTTATTTATATTGGTAACACAGAACAATATCGTAGTAAAATATTTGATACAATAGGCATATCCCAACTTAATAAAAACGCAAGTATATTCATTGTTAAAAATACGGATTACAAATATGAAAATTTTAAAAACTATTTAAATCAAGATAATATATCATGGAATGCTGATAATTCAACAGTAAAACCTTTTACAATTGAGGCGTATACTGCTTTTACTATTGCTGATTTTAAGTTACTTTGTCCAGAAGGTTCTATAAATACAACAAGTAAAACAGTTATAGCAAATAAGTCACCCTCTTGTCTTATCTTCAAAAACGATGATATTCAAATGATTGGAAAAGCAAGCGGTCAAAATAATGTGACTTCTCATGAGCAAAATTTGACACAAATACAAACAAACCAAACAGATGCAACAACCATAAAAAATTAAAATAAAACTAAGAGCAAAACCATAAGCATTTACATGTGAACTTTCTTACATGTAAATGCCAAAACTCAAATCTGTTTATCAAAAAACTTATAAGTTACTTCTAGTCTCTTTGCTTCCTTTAACTCTTTAAACTTTTTCTCACTAAATTTATCTTTTAGATATAAAGCAAGTGGATATAACTCTTCATCAAAGTTTCTCTTAAAAGCTTCGAAATCGTTCCAAATGGAGCTAATGTTTTTTTCACTAAGTCTTGCAAAAAATTTATTTTGCAAATAAAAAGGTGTTTTAAATTTTAGTAAAGTATCACCAGTTTTTGCATCTCTAACTATAAAACCTTCACATTTTTTTGGCTTTTTATCTTCATCAAAAAAAGTTATAGACTCACTTGATTTTACAAGCTTTAAGACCTTTTTAAAAGTACAAGCTATGTGATTTGGTCTTTTTATATTTACACTTTTTGCGGCAAGTTCTCTGTAAACCTCATCAACCTCATCTTCACTTAAAGCTTTATCGCTCCAAAGTTTTCCTCTTGCACCTATCAAGTAAACTCCAAACTCATCTTTTTCATACTTTATGATATGTGGATCTTTTGGAGTTACTACTTCAAACATCAAAGTTAAATCTCTTTTTTGCAAAAACTCCTTTAATGCGCTCTTGTTTTTTTGACTAAAGCTATCTTTTGCTAACTGTATAAAAGTGGAGTCAAAACTTGATGTTGTAGTAAAAAATAATTCATCTTTATATAAAGTAACTAAGCACAAAAATCCATTTATTTTTTCAGATATCACAACTTTTTTAGTTAAAGCAAGGCTAGCACCCGCGCCATTTTCTTTATAATTAAAACATTTGTCAAATGGGTGCTGGATGATGTTTCCCGCGTAGTCTAAAACAAGCCCTCTTGCCTTTAGCAAAAACTCGTTTTTTTGCCATAAATTTTTCCAAAAAACATTTTTTGCGTATTTTACGACTATCATTTCACCACTTTGATGAATAGTGTAGTTTAAAAATTTTTCATTTTTTAGCTTGTGTATAGTTGTAAAAATTTTCAAAGGGTTATTAAAGAGATATTTTTTTGGTTTGAACTTTTTGGTTTTATTGTTTTCCATATCAAGTGCTAAAACGTATCCATCATCTTGCCCTAAGTGTCCATCAAGAGAGATTGTATGTTTTACCTTGCTTTTAAGTGGGCAATGTCCTCTAATTACATCAAACTTATTTATCCCACTTTGATAAGCTTTGTCGTACTCTTTTTCTGAATCATACTCTTGATATTTGTATAATCCTGCAAGTTCAGTTAAACTTGTAGTTAAGTTAAAGTTTATGACGGTTCCATGAAGCAAGACTTTGTTATATTTTTCAAAAATCATATATGGTGGAAGATTGTCTAAAAACCTTATGATTTCATCTTTTTTTGTCTCATCAAGTTTTAAAATCTCTTCATAAGTTACTATAGATGAGCTAAAACTTGGTGGAAACCTGCTATGACTAAAAATCTTCTCTGGGTGCTTTAAATAGTTTAAAACCTTTAAGTCATGATTTCCCATGACAGAGTATAGAACAGTTGGATTGTTTATGAAAAGTTCTAAAAGCTTGATAGAATTTGCACCTCTATCTATCAAATCACCAGTGCAATATATCTTTGTATTTGTATCTGGCGGTATAACGATGCCATCTTCAACTCTAAATTTATAAAAATTCAAAATCTTCATAAATTCATCATACATCCCGTGCAAATCGCCAACAAATATAGGTTTCACATCATCGCTTGCTTTGTATTTGTACTCTATCTCATACTCATCTTTGATGTTTACATTTCTATACGTATATTTGCTTGAAGGCGAAAATTCTTTTATCATTTTTTCCAAAACACTGTTTGTAACTTTGCTGTCTCTTTGTTCGTTAAACTTTTTTACTTTGTTATATGGAAAGATTAAAACTTCAAAATCTACATTGTAATTTTTTGCTATTTTGACATAATCTTTTATCTTGTTGTCATTTATATTTGTTGCATCTAAAAATGTGAGTAACTTGTTTTTAAGCCTAAAATCAAGCACTTGCTTTACTATGTTAAAAACTAAAACGTCAGCGTTATTTTTTGGAAACTCTCTATCATTTAGAGTTATCGTTCCAACTACTCTTTTTCTTATCTCATCGGTTGAGACAATGGTATCAGAGATGTTGTATTTGTCGTTTAGTTTTTTCAAAAAAGTGCTTTTTCCACTTGCAGGAACGCCTCTTAGTATGTAAAACGTGTTATTTTGAAGTACTCTTTTCATCAATTTACCAATCAATCTTTAATTACAAACTATATTTTAATTTAAATGCTTTTAAAATGCAATTTAGCCTTTTTGCATTTTTGTTGCATTAATGTTACTTTATCCCCAAAAATCTGCTAATATGCCAGTTTAATTTCTACATGTAAAAAGTTTCATAAATCCACAAGAGGTTAAAAAGTTATGACAAAAACTCACGGTTTTTTATTGGCTCTTTTTGCTGCAACACTTTGGGGACTTAGCGGAGTTTGTGGACAATTTCTTTTCTCACAAAGAGCATTTAACGTTGAGTGGTTAATATCTATTAGGCTGATGATGGCTGGAGTTATACTACTTTTTATAGCAAAGCTTCAAAATACCGATTTGTTTATAATCTTTAAAGACAAAAAAGACTCACTCAAACTACTTATATTTTCCATCTTTGGTATGCTAGCAACCCAATACACTTTTTTTAAAACTATCTTTTATTCAAATGCGCCAACTGCGACCGTTTTAACGTACTTTGGATTAATTTTTATAGTTTTTTACACATCATTTATAGCTAGAAAAATACCATCTATTTTAGAGTTTATCTCACTTTTTCTTGCTATGCTTGGTATATTTTCTTTGGTTACTCACTTTAATCTTGGTACTTTAGTTATTAAACCAGATGCGCTTTTCTGGGGATTTTGCTCTGCTTTTGCGCTTGCTACTTATACTATCTTGCCAATCACTCTGCTTTTTAAATACAAAGCAACTTTAGTTGTTGGTTTTAGCATGCTTATAGCTGGAATTGTCATAGGAGTTTTTACTCCACTTTTAAAAGTTGAGGGTATCTGGGATATTTGGACTGTTATAAACTTACTGGTTGTTATAATACCTGGTGGAGTTATGGCATTTTTAGCGTACCTCGTTTCTGTTAAAATCATAGGAGCAAAATATAGTGGTTTAGTTGCATCTTTTGAACCACTATCTGCTGCAATTTTTACCGTTTTGCTTTTACATGTAAAGCTTACTATATATGATTGGCTTGGTGGATTTATGATAGTTTTTGCAGTGGTTTTGCTCTTCTTTAAAAAGTGAGTTGATTAGCGTCATTTCTTTTGTATTACTTTTTGGATATAATCCCAAAGCAACAAATATACAATAAAACTTGGTGTTGGATATTTTTATGACAAATGAAGATGTAAAAAATCTTGATGTTTTTTTAACTTTAAAAAAAGATGAGATATATCTTTTACTCAATATATCAACTATCGAGAACTTCAACAAAAATCAAATTATTCATTATGAAAATGACCCGATTAACAATGTCTATTTTCTACTGCATGGCAAAGTCAAAGCATACAAAGTAGATAGATTTGACAATGAAGTCTTTTTATACTCACTAAAAAAACCAGCCCTTGTTTCAACCTTTTTTCTAACTCCTGCAAACAAATACTTCGCAAATATCGAATGTCTAGAAGATGCAACTATTCTTTCTACTGATATAAACAAACTGCAAGAGTTAATAAAAGAAAATCCAAATATTATGATGTTTTTTTATAATCAATTATCAGAAAAAACTAAAATATTTCAGTATCTTATAAACCGTGAAACCGTATTTGATGGAACTTCAAAAGTTGCCTATATGCTTGTAAACTCTCTTGAAGAGTTCAATACTCTAAAAAAACAAGAGGTTGCTTATATGTTAAACATCCAACCAGAAACGCTTTCAC
>JBKECC010000086.1:0-9551 GCA_047974135.1 Campylobacteraceae bacterium
AGCTATAGAACAACCATTACACTCTATACATCTATCTGTGTCTGTATAGAATTTCATACGAGATATGTTATTTGTACTACTCATAATCTCCCCCTTACGCTTTTTCTATGCGGCAGAGACCGCCTTTTGTTTCTGGAATCTGAGTGATGATGTCATATCCATAGTTTGTAACTGTGTTTGCACTCTCACCGATTGAATCAGGAAGTGTTCCTTCTGGATAGTTCGATGCAAGGCTTTTGCCTTGAAAAACTCCTGCGAAGTGGAAAGGTAAAAATACTCTATCAGTACTTACTGCATAAGTAAATCTAGCTTTTACTTTTATCTTTGTGCCTTCAGGTGAGTGAATCCAAACTAAATCTCCATTTCTAACACCAAGGTTTGCTGCTAAATCTGGATGCATGTCAACAAACATTTCAGGAACTAGGGCTGCAAGATACTTTGATGCTCTTTGCTCAACTCCAGCACCACTATGAGTAACAAGACGTCCAGTTACAAGGTTAATTGGGAAATCTTTTGCGAAATCACGTGATTGTTGCAACGATTTATACTTGATATCAACCCTAAAATGGTTCTTTTTGTCTTCATAAGATGGATACTCTTTTGCCAAATCTGTTCTTGGTGAGTGAATTGGCTCTCTGTGAACTGGGATTGGATCTGGATAGTTCCAAACGATAGCTCTTGCTTTTGCATTTCCAATAGGAGAAACATTTGCTTCAAGACATTTATTTACTAAAATTTGGCTGTAGTCAACTTTCCAGTTTGCTCCAACTATCGCTTTTTCTGCTTCTGTTAGTTTAATACCAAGAACTTGCTCGATGTTATCTTTTGTAATTTCAGGATATCCACCTTTTACTTTTGCATCTTTTACAGTTACACTGTCAGCAGCAAGTAAACTTACTCCATCGCGCTCTAGTCCAAAGTTGTTTCTAAATCCACAACCACCACCATCATTTACGCTTATGTCAATGTTATATAGGTTAGGTGTACCACTGTGAGTTTCACTCCAACAAGGCCAAGGAAGTCCATAAAACTCTTTTGCAAATTCTCCTCTTCCTCTTATAGTCACCTCATCAAATAGATGCCAATTGTCTGTGTGAGCTTTAACACGTTTTGATGTGATACCTGTCATACCAATAGTTTTTATAGTTCTTGCAATCTCATCTGTTGCATCTTCAGGCCATAAGAAATCTTCGTTATCACCTTTTACTTGGATAACTTTTCCATTTTCTACGCCCATTTTCATACCACGAACAAGTTCTGTATAAAAACCTAATCTTTTTGCCATTTCAAATATAAAATCGTGGTCTGTTTTACTCTCAAACATTGGTTCCATAACTTTATATCTCCATTGAACAGAGCGGTTAGTTGCAACAACTGTTCCACTTGTCTCAAATTGAGAAGCTGCCGGCAGGATATACATATTATCTTTTCTATCAGTTAAAATAGCTGCCTCATTTACGAATGGATCAGTTAAAACAAGTAAATCAAGTCCATCAAGACCTTCTTTAACTTTAGCTTGTTGTGCGATTGAAGTGATACCATTTCCTAAAACTAAGAGTGCGCGAAGTTTTGTTCCTGCATTATACATAGGATCTCCACCGTCTTTAACACCAGTAACTCCTGCCCACCAACCAGCAAGTGTGTATCCATTTTTGCCCATCATATCTTTTGCGCTAAAACGTGAAACTAAATAATCATAATCAACGCCCCAAGATTGTGCAAAGTGTTTCCATGAACCTTCCGCAAAACCATAGTATCCTGGCAAGTTGTCAGATAAACAACCCATATCAGTTGCGCCTTGAACGTTATCATGTCCACGAAGAATGTTTGTTCCACCACCAACTTTACCCATATTTCCAAGAGCAAGTTGAACGATTGGAGCAAGTCTTGTATTTGAGCTTCCTACTGTGTGTTGAGTAAGTCCCATCGCCCAAAGCAGAGTTCCTGGACGATTCTCAGAATACATTTTTGTTATATTTTCTAAAATCTCTTTTTTAATGCCAGTTACATCCTCAACGATTTCTGGTGTCCATTTTTTAGATTCTTCACGGATTAAATCCATGCCGTAAGTTCTTGTATCTATAAACTCTTTATCTTCCCAACCATTTTTAAAGATGATATGGAGCATTCCATACATAAATGGTATGTCTGTTCCTGGGCGGATTTGAGCAAATATATCTGCTTTTGCTGCTGATTTTGTAAAGCGAGGGTCAACTACGATGATTTTCGCACCCTTCTCTTTTGCTTTTAATATATGTTGGAAACCAACTGGGTGATTTACCGCTGGATTACATCCAATAATAAAAACAGCTTTTGTGTTTTGTATATCGTTCATTGAGTTTGTCATAGCACCATAACCCCATGTACTCGCCACACCGGCGACTGTTGTGCTGTGTCAAATTCTTGCTTGGTGATCTATATTGTTAGTTCCAAAAAATGCTGCAAATTTTCTAAAATAGTAAGCTTGTTCATTGCTCATCTTTGCTGAACCCATGAACTGAACGCTATCTGGTCCACTTTCATCTTTTAAGGTTTTTAGCTTATTTGTTATCTCATCTAATGCTACATCCCAACTGATGCGTTTCCAGACTCCGTTTTCCTTTTTCATTGGGTACTTAAGTCTTGCGTGTGCTCTTGCAAAATCAATAACATCCGCACCCTTAGCACAGTGCCCACCATTGCTTAATGGATGGTCTTGAGCGACTTCTTGTCTTACCCAAACTCCATTGTGCACTTCAGCTTTTACTCCACAGCCAACAGAACAAACCGTACAGATAGTTTTTACAATTTTTGAGCCAGGAAATGGGTTTTTTACCTCATCTTCAGTTGCCGCTCTTGTAACGCCACTATTTGCAAATGTTGAAGTTGCTCCAAAAGCAGTTGCAACCGCAGCCATTTTTAAAAAACTTCTTCTTCCGATTTTGCTTGTTAGAGTTCTTGTTGCTTCTTGCATGTAAACTCCTTAATCTTTAATCATTGTTAATGGGCAGCTTTATAATATTCTTCCCATGTAGGTGTCTTTTTGTATAAAATCTCTTTTTTGTTAGATTTTCCAGACACAACGCCATTGTCTACGTTTTTACCTTTTGTACTTGCCAAAGTTACTCCAGCGATGCCGACAACGCTAGAAGCCACTAAGGCTTTCTTGATAAAAACACGTCTTGAGTTTTGTATCATACTAAACTCCTTGTATTTTGTTTTAAACCCTTAAAAAAAGGCTTTCTCACCCTTACATGTAAATAAAGGTCAAAAAGCATTTTTAACTCTTTTTTCTGTATCTCTTTTTGCTTTGTTTTTCTCTCTTCTCTCACTCTCAGAGCGTGAAATATTTTGTGGATTCTTCAAATCAATAAGTCCCACTTTCTCTACTTCAAAGTAGAGTCTTTCAAACTCCATAAATGCATTAAGTAAAATAGCTACATCTTTATATAAATCACTACATGGATGGTTAAACATCTCATTTATAAAAGTATCTATAAATGGATTTATAACTTCGCTAAAAAGACAGTGCCCAAGTGATGCATACTCCTCTTTTCCCTCTAAAATAAGCTCTGTTAACTCATACATAAAAACAAGTAAAAAACCAACGCTATCTTCTGGTTCTTTGAAATTTTTCTCATCTCTTCTAATCTTTGTTTTTGCTAGAAAATTTTTTACTTCAAGCTGTTTTTTACCACCTTCTATACCATCATCATAATACGAAGCAGTATTTCTTACTATCTTGTTGCTTATTAAGTGAAAAACTTGATCATACTCTTTAACAAATGCTTCTTCGCCTTGTTCATTAAAAGCTTTGTAAAGTCTTTGCATTGCATCTCTGCTATTTTCATCAAGAGGATTTTCTATCAAATATGGTAAGCTTTCCTTAACACCAAAGAATCTATCATCTTTGTAAGAGAATGTTAGTAACTTGCTAAGAATACCGTAGTATACGGCTCTTGATTTGTTTAATCCAGCTTTGTTTATCATGTTTTTACCTATTTTTCCTCTTAAACTTAACTCAAAAAAGAGTAAGTTTATCTTTGTTAGTAAACTTTTCTTTACCAACAATGAGAATTTATCAAATTGTAGCTTAGTATATGTTTAAGAATTTTTTAAGATAAATATGCTAATTTTGCATATTAAATATATATGTGGCTTTTTAAGGGATACTTAATAAAATATCCCTTTTTGAGTGTTATTGTCTTGTTTTAAAGTCAGGAGTAAAGAGTTGTTTATCAAGTAGTTTAAAATCAGCTATAAATTGTTGGATTTTATCCGATGTTATCCAATTGGTAAACTTTTTTGCACCCTCATAGTCGGCATTTGAACAACGAGCTGGATTTACAGCCATGAGAGAGTAAAAGTTTTTAAGATTGTCATCACCTTCTAAAACAATAACAAGTGGTGGATTTCCCTTATGATTTGCTTCATATTTTATAAAAGTTCCACGGTCAGTTAAAGTTATACCTTTTTGCTCTTCTGCAATGTTTATAGTTGCTATCATGCCTTGTCCACTTTCAATATACCAACTTTGTTTCTCTGGTACACTTCCAACTGCAGCACTCCAAACTTCTCTCTCTTTATTGTGAGTGCCAGACTTGTCACCACGTGAGACAAACTTTATCTTATCGGCTTCTACAATTTTAAATGCTTCTGCGATATTTTTGCCACTAAAAAGCTCTTTATATTTTGGTGCTCCAACAATCACAAAATCATTGTACATGATAGGAGTTCTATCAATCCCAAAGCCATTTTTTACATACTCTAACTCTGCTTTTGGTGAGTGCACAAAAACGATACTTACATCACAATTTTCGCCAAGTTTTAGTGCATTTCCAGTTCCAACTGCCACCCATTTTAAATCAACACCAGTATCTTTTTTATACTCTGGTGCTAAAACATCAAGTAGTCCTGTGTTGTCTGTGCTTGTTGTAGTTGCCATTTTAAGTTCAGCTGCATTTAGCGTAATTCCTAGAAGCAGTGAAGCTAGCAAAATCTTGGATTTAAATCCACTTTTTAATGAAAACATTAGTTTATCTCCTTATAATATGCAAATTTTGAATATCGCAATTGTACCATTTTATAGGGAATATGCAAGAAAAAAACATTGTTTTAAAATAACGCTTTATATATAGGAAAATATAATGGATTTTATATTTGATGGAGTAAAAGAAGCCTTTTGGTTGCTTTTAAATCTAGATGATGAAACATTTTCAGCCATAAAAATAACTGTTTATACATCTACTATTTCTATAATTTTTAGTTTAATTATGGGATTGCCACTTGGCTTTATTTTAGGCTTTTTTGAGTTTCGTGGAAGAAAGTTTTTAAGGCTTATATCTGACACTCTACTAGCCATTCCAACTGTTGTTATTGGACTTATGGTTTATGCTTTTATCTCTTATCGTGGCCCTCTTGGAGAGCTTGGACTTCTTTATACTGACAAAGGTATAATCATAGGACAAACGCTTCTAGCCCTTCCTATCGTCATTTCACTCAGTGCTTCGGCGATTGAGGGAATGGATAAAAAATTAAGACTAACCCTTGCATCTTTTGGACTTACTCTTACTCAAACTATCAAAAGTGTTATTTGGGAGTTGAGACACTCACTAATCGCTACAGGAGTTACCGCGTATGGGAGAGTTGTGGCTGAAGTTGGCGTTGCTATGATGATTGGCGGAAATATAAAATGGTTTACAAGAACTATCACAACAGCTATATCTTTAGAGACAAGTAAAGGCGAATTTGCTATGGGAATAGCTCTTGGTATAGTTTTGGTTCTTATAGCTTTTAGCGTAAATCTTGTACTGTTTTTCTTAAAAAGAAGAGCTGTATGAGCCTATACAAAATAGAAAATTTAAAACAGATATATACAAATAAACCAGTGCTTGATATATCACACTTAGAAATTAAAAAAGGCGAGATTTTAGGCATTGTTGGAAGCAATGGAAGCGGCAAAAGCACGCTTTTAAGACATTTAGCATTTTTAGAAAAAGAGAAAAGTGGCACTTTAGAGTATAAAGGCTTTGGTTTTTCAAATATTCCTTTACATGTAAAAAGAGAAATATCTATACTTTTAAGTGAGCCTTATCTCTTAAAAAGAAGTGTTAAAGAAAATCTTCTTTATGGTTTAAGTGTGCGAGATGATAAAAAAAGTTTTGAAGATAGAGTCCATGAAGTGATGAGTTTAGTTGGACTAAACCCAGCAAAATTTTTACATAGAGCTTGGCATGAACTCTCAAGTGGAGAAAAACAAAGAGTAGCATTTGGGGCAAGACTTATCTTAAAACCAGAAGTTTTACTACTTGATGAACCTACAAATAGTTTAGATTTTAGCGGTATTCCTGAGTTTTCAAATGCGATAATGCACGCAAACAAAGAGTGGGGAACAACATTTGTCATAGCAACTCACGATTTAGGCTGGTTAAGCACACTTGCAAATAGAAAAATAGGGCTACACTTTGGAAAACTTATAGAATTTTCCACTACAAATCTTCTTCTTGGAAAGTGGCACGAGAGTGAAAAATCTATCTCTTACACTTTTGGCGACAATCAAAAAATAACTTTTCTGCAAAAACGACAAATCGGTGAACAAAGAGGAGTTGCTATAAATCCACGAGATATAAAAATCTCTTCAAATGATAATTTTAAAAGTGGAATAACTCTAAAAGCAATCATCAAAGAGATTAGTTATTTTGAAAAAACAGATGAAATGAGCATAAAAGTAAGTATTGGCAATACTCTTTTGGAATGCATAAAACAAAGTAGCACCTTTCAAAAAGACAAACTTTTTCCTTCACAGAGTGTATATATAAACTTCAAAGAGAATGATGTAAAAAATATGTAGTTTACATGTAAACTTTTTTATAGATTGTTATAATTTTCCAAAACAAAATCTGGAGTGATTTTTGACTTTTGTATATAAAAATCTATATCTAAGTTTGCGTAAAATCCGTAATCTTTTACAAGAAGAGTTTTAAGACCATTTGCATTTGCGCCCAAAATATCTGTATGAAGAGTATCGCCAACCATCACAATATCCTCTTTTTTAACACCAAAACGTTTTTTTGCTACATTTATCGCATAACTAAAAACCGTTGCATATGGTTTTCCAAAAACAAAAAGCGGATTAAAAAGCTCATCCCTCTCTTTTAAAACGTAGTATCCGGGCTCTTTTTTAAATGTGCCATTTTCATGAGGGGAAACCACATCAGCATTTCCAAGCCAAAGTTCGCGTGGATTTTTTGATAGTTCATCAACAAACCTCATTTGCAATGTTTCACTCCATTCGCTTGTGCTTAAGAAGAGAAATTTATCGCTATCAAAAAAACCATCATCTTTTACAAACTTTGCCTTTAAATCTACCTCTAATTCTTGCTTTGGCGAGATGATTCCCCAAGTAGTTGTACTCTTTTTTATACAAGAAAAAAGCACTTCTCTACTTGTTATAATCTCATCCTCATTAAAGTCAAACCCCATATTTGTCAGTTTTTCATGAACAGCTTTTTTGGGCATAGAAGCGCTGTTACTTAAAACTAAAATCTTTTTGTTTTTCTCTCTTAAAATTTTTATAAAATTAAAGGCTTTATCTATTGCCTTTTCACCCTGATTTAAAACACCATATGCATCAAGCAAAAAGACTTTTGAGCTCAAAAGTGGCTCTTTTAAATCTTTTACATGTAAAGTCTTTTTTTTGACATTGTTGAAAGGAAGTTTATTTTTTGCTCTTTCATAAATTTCAAAAATTTCATTTGGTTCATTTATCATATTATCATCTTTCTAACTTTAGCCGAGATTGACTCAGAGATGACAACCGTTGCTAAAATTATTATAATTATTAGAGTTACTTGAGGCCAAGCCAACACATTTAGTGATGATTGTAAAAATAGCCCAAGTCCGCCTGCTCCAACTAGTCCAATGACTGCTGATTCACGTATATTTATATCCCATCTAAAAATGGTTATTGCAAGAAAAGATGGCAATATTTGCGGGATAATCGCATAATCGATGATGGAGAGTCTTGATGCTCCCGTTGCACTGATGGCTTCCACACTTTTTTTATCAATCTCCTCTATACTTTCATACAAAAGTTTTGATACAAATCCAATCGATCTAAACATAATCGCCAAAATGCCAGCCAAAATGCCAGGCCCTAAAATAGAAACAAGCAAAAGTGCCCAGATGATAGAATTTATAGACCTTGAAGATACAATGATTAAAAGTGCTATTGGTCTTATAAAGATAGTTGATGGCGTTGTATTTCTTGCGGCCAAAAATGCTATCGGAACCGATATAATCGTACCAAGTAAGGTACCAAGAGTTGCTATATTTAAAGTATCCCAAATAGCACGATAAAGTTTATCTATATAACTCCAACGAGGTGGAAACATACGAGATAACAAATCGCTTGCTTGCTCATGTGCATCATAAACAAAAATCCACATCGTATCTTTTGTCATGATTTGCCAACAATAGACAAAAAGGACAACAAAGAAAAACCAAAGTGCAAAAACAAACCAATTTTTTCGGCTCATTCTTTGCTGCCAAACTTTATTTTCTTTTGTTAACTCGCCCATTTTCTAATCCATCCAGATAGATATTCACAAGCTAAAACTATGAGTATGATGATTATCAAAATAGCTCCTGCGCTATCATACTCATATCTATCGAGTGTTGTAGTAAGTGTGGCTCCAATTCCACCTGCTCCAACTATGCCAATGACTGCTGATTCCCTAAAATTTATATCAAATCTATAAAAGAAAAGTCCTATCATCCTTTGCATAACCTGAGGAACAATTGCATAGTTTATACGTTGAAGCCAACTGGAACCTGTTGCTGTGATAGCTTCAAGTTGTTTTTTATCTATCTCTTCTATCTCTTCGGCAAGGAGTTTTCCTAAAAATCCGATAGTTGCATAAGTTAGTGTTAAAAACCCTGCAAATGTTCCAAATCCAAAGAGTGCAACAAAAAAGATAGCGACTATAATCTCTTGCAATGAACGAGAAAGTGCTATGAAGCCACGACAAAAAAGATAAACCCATTTTGGTGAAATATTTCTTGCGGCTCCTACCCCAAAAGGAATGGCAAGCAAAACACCTACAAATGTTGAAGTTACGGACATCGTGATACTCTCATAAATGCCGTTTTTTATCTCACCAGCCCTTGTGGTAAAATCTGCCCTTATGAACTCGTTTACAAACCTCAAACCTTTATCTATTCCCTCATAAAGCCTTACAAAATCAATATCAACACTTTTTATCCCAAAAAAAAGATAAATCAAAAAAAGAAGCAACAAAAGAACTCTATACTTTTTTTCTTTTATTATATAATGAGGTCTTGTCCAAGTTTTTGTTGTTACTTTTTCCATTAGGCCGCTTTTTCTATCACTTTTTCTTTTGCGTCATCTTTATTTATTTGATTCCAGTCTTCACTTCCATAAATCTTTGTCAAAACCTTCTCATCAAGCTCTTCTGGTTTACCATCAAACACAATACTTCCACCATTTAACCCAACTATGCGTTTTGTAAACTGTTTTGCTAAAACTATGTCGTGGATATTTATAATCGTTG
>JBKECC010000091.1:0-6076 GCA_047974135.1 Campylobacteraceae bacterium
ACAACTTTTCTAGCTAAAGCAGAGCTTTTAAATCCATCTGGTTCAGTAAAAGATAGAATTTCAAAAGCGATGATTGAAGATGGATTTGCTAAAAAATTGATAAACAAAGATAGCGTTATCATCGAGCCAACTAGTGGAAATACCGGTATTGGTTTGGCACTTGTTTGCGCTAGTTACGGTTTAAGATTAATCCTTACAATGCCAAGTTCCATGAGCATTGAAAGACGTAAACTTTTAGCTGCATATGGGGCTGAACTTGTTTTAACTCCACCAGAACTTGGTATGAAAGGCGCTGTAAATAGAGCGTTAGAGTTAGGAACTGAAATCAAAAATTCTTTCATCCCTCAACAATTTGCAAACCCGGCAAACCCAGAAATACACAGAAAGACAACTGCTCAAGAAATCATAAGAGATACTGATGGTAAAGTAGATATTTTTGTAGCTGCTGTTGGAACTGGCGGGACGATAACAGGCATAGGCGAAGAGCTAAGAAAAATTAACCCAAAAGTTAAAATCATAGCAGTTGAACCAAATACATCTCCAGTTTTAAGCGGTGGAAAACCAGCTCCACACAAAATACAAGGAATCGGCGCAGGGTTTGTTCCTGAAGTTTTAAATACCAAGATTTACGATGAAGTTATAACTGTAAGTTATGAAGATTCAGTAGATACTGCAAGAGCTTTGGCAAAAGAGGAAGGAATCTTGGTTGGTGTAAGCTCAGGTGCAAACATCTTCGTTGCAAAAAGCATCGCAGCAAAACCAGAAAACAAAGGAAAAGTTATAGTTACAATCCTTTGCGATGATGGAGATAGATACTTAAGTACTACTCTTTTTGAGGACGCTCAGTAAATTTACTTTTACATGTAAAGATTTTTCTTTACATGTAAACTTCAGAAAATAGACAAAATTGTAAAATTTAGCTAAATTTTCTAAGCTAGAAAATTTATCTTTATTGTCATCCATAAGTAACAATGTATCAACATAACTAAAATAACCATTTTTCATATCGCCAAGAACTAATTTATTGTCGCTTGTAAGAAGTTTTGAGTTTTCAGTCATCAAACCAAGAAGTAAAGAACAAAAGTCGGATAAGTTTCTTTTCTCTTCCGTATCTAAAATAATACCTTGTTGTTCAAACTTTTTTTCCAACTTTTCTGCGAGTTCTTTTGCTGTCTCCGTACCTGTTGCAAACGGTAAAATCTCTGGTAAAGCCATTTTTATACTCCTTGATTTTATTATATTTTATTTTTGTGTTGTACACCAAACAGAATTATTATAAAGCACTTCGCAACTACTCCTTGATACTTGTCTTGCAACATCTTTTGTATATGCAATCTGTGCTTTATTGTAATTCATTATGTCTTTATAAGTTTTGGCACCATACTTTTCTAATATCTTTATAGCTTTTGAATAATCTTTATAGCGGATACCATTGCAAGCTGAGCTTGTTTTTCCTTGAGTGCAGCTATATTCATATGATTTTTGTTGATCTTTAGCAATATCAAGCATAGTTGTAAGAACATATATTGTTCTATCTTCTCTATCTCTTATGCTTACTTTCACTAAATTCGGATTCATCCCAGCTTCAAGCAACATCTCTATTATAGGTTCTATTTTAGAGTCAATCAAACTCTCAGGTAAGCTTTTAAAATCATATTCGTCCACATCACCTTCTTCTGCACCATAAACAGAGAAATTATCTTTTTCCACACTTTTGATATCTATATATTTTAATAACTCTTTCACTGCATTTACTTTATTAAATCCAACAGCATAAATAAAAGCCGTTCTGTTTGTATTGTCTCTCATATTTAGTATTGAACTGTCATTTTTTATTAAATATGCTATAGCTTCTGGATTATTAAAATAAGCTGCGTAATGAAGAGCCGTTTTATCCCCTTTCATTTTTACATTAAAAGGAAGATTGGTTTTTGTAAAAAACTCTTCTAATGCTACTTGGTTATGATTTTTTATAGCATCATATAAAGAAGCGAGTTGGTCATCATTTTCTGGAGATATGATTCTCCTGTCTTCTATATGTTTTTTTGTTTCACCGCAAAAGCTATTTGTCTCTTCTAAATATAAAAACAGATCTTTTTTGTTTTCTATGAAAATACTATCCAAATTTGATATTTCTAAAGCTATATTTATTGATCTAGCGTTGAGAGGAAGCTCTATTTCATCAAGTCTAAGCATAGAATGTTTGTTTGTCCCACCAACACCTGTAAAGCCTATATATTTAGCGTCTTGATTCATTTTTCCATTTTTTGTTTTATGCTTACCTACGCTATAAGTTAATTTGTAATCGCCTGTGTAATTTGGACTTTTCATCAAAATACCAACAAATAAACCTTTTGTATTATAAAGTCCAACTTCGTAGCAACCGCCATTTTGCAATGAAAATCCCTTATTTGCTACAAGAGAATTGCCTTGTTGCGTTAGTTTTATTTTATGTTCAGGAACATTTGCAGTAATTTCAAAATGTCTTTGGATAAAAACTATGATGATTGAGGCAACTATAATTATAGCGATTGTAGCAACAAATTTGTTTTTCATAAAATTTGGCAAAGATAGCAAGTCATCGTTTTTGCTTGCACTACTTTTTTCTTCTCTTGCTTGTTTTCTTTTGGCAATCTTTTGTTTTAACTCTTCAAGCTTTTTGTCTTTCTCATCCAAATTACATCCTTTTTGTATTTACATGTAAAAAGATTTGTCTGTTCTTCGTGTACTTAAAGTACTTAGTTTTAAAACTATAAAAAGAGAAAAGTTTCTCTTTTTGCTGTTTACATGTAAACTTTTACTCTCCAAATATGATTACATCATACGTTTTTTTGCGTTTTACTAAACTTTTATTTGGTGCAACAACGTTTTTATTTGTTTTGTTTGAGATTTCTCCTCTTAACTCATCTATGAGATTTTCAAGTTCATCCATCTTCTCTCGTAACTGCAAAACAACATCAACACCAGCAAGATTCACACCTAAATCACGAGTTAAACGGAGTATCAGCTTTATCCTGTCTATATCCATTTGCGAGTAAAGTCTCATCTTTCCCTCAGTACGTGAAGGGACTATAAGCCCTTCTCTTTCGTACTGTCTTAGGGTTTGTGGATGTATTTCTAACACTTTTGCAACTACACTTATCAGGTAAACTGGTTCTTTATAATCATGCATCATTCATCTCCTTGTAACTCTTTTTGCATCAGAGTTTTAAGTTCACTACTCAAATCTTCAACCTTTGGTAAGATTATATTTGCAACTGCGTACAAATCGCCCTTCTCACCGGTTTTTCTATTTACCACACCAAAGCCTTTTAAACGAAATTTTTGTCCTTGTTTTGTATTTTGAGCTACTTTCATCGTAACATCTTTTTCAAAGGTTGGTATTTTTACTCGTCCGCCAAAAAGCGCTGTTTTTAAAGGCACATCAAAACTTCTCTCTAGGTTGCTTCCATCTCTTTTGTAAACAGGACTTGAAGCTATATCAACACTCAAGAACAAGTCTCCTCTTTGACCTTGATACGACTTTCCTTTGCCTTTTATGCGAAGTTTTTCATTTTCGTTGATACCTGCTGGGATTTTGATATCAAATGATTCATTGTTTAAACTTATAGAGTGTTTTCCACCAAGTATAGAAACGTCAAAAGGGATGGTAATCTTTGCATTTATATCTAAATCTAGCTCTTGTTCGCCAAAGCCACCAAAACCGCTAAATCCTCCAAAACCACCATTTCTTGAGCTTCTTGTTCCACCAAAACCGCCAAAACCACCGCCACCAAATATGTTTCTTAATATATCGTTTAAATCTGCTCCGCCTTGAGATGAGGCAAAATCGTGGAAATTTTGTCCACCAAACATATTGTCGCCGTGTTGGTCATATTGTCTTCTTTTTTCTTCATCGCTTAGTATCTCATAAGCTGCATTTATCTCTTTAAATTTATCTTCTGCTCCAGCGTCTTTGTTTATGTCTGGGTGATATTTTCTCGCAAGTCTTCTATATGCTTTTTTTATCTCATCACTGCTTGCGCTTTGATTAACTCCAAGAGTTTCGTATAAACTCTTACTCACTTTCTCTCCTTTTTTACATGTAAATATATACATATAAATTTATAAAAATTAACAGATATGATAGCATAAAACTTTAGTCTATGTCAATCAAGTTTAAATTAAAAAGAGATTAAATCCTTCAAAATATTATTTACCGTGTATTTACCGCAAAAGCCTATACTTCGAACTTCAAATATATATTTTTATAAAAAAAGGAAAATGAAAATGAAAAAAATATTTTTAGCAATTTCGCTAAGTGCTATTTTACTAAATGCAAATACAATTGATATCATTCAAGCTCCAGAAGCAAGCGAGAGAATTTCTCCAACAGCAGAAAATGTCATATTGTCTTATCAAAGCTCAGTAAAAGATGCTAAAAAAAGCGTTGTAAACATAGCTACAACTTCTACAAAAACTGTGAGTGGAAACAACCAATTAGAACAAATGTTTAATGATCCATTTTTTAAAGAATTTTTTGGTGGAAACAATCCATTTGGAAATGCCGAGCCAAGAACTAGAAAATCTTCATCTTTGGGTTCTGGGGTTATTATCTCACAAGATGGTTATATAGTAACAAATGCCCACGTGGTTGAAGGAGCTGATGAGATAGTTGTAACTTTGCTTGATAATAACAAAGAGTATAAAGCAAAGATTATAGGGCTTGACTCAAAAACTGACTTAGCGGTTATAAAGATTGAAGAGAAAAATTTAAATGCTATAAAATTTGGAAATTCTGACAAATTGCAAGAAGGTGATGTAGTTTTTGCTATTGGAAATCCTTTTGGAGTTGGTGGAACTATAACTCAAGGCATCATCTCTGCACTAAATAAAAACAGTGTAGGATTAAATCAATATGAAAACTTCATACAAACAGATGCTTCTATAAATCCGGGAAATTCAGGCGGGGCTTTGATTGACTCACGTGGAGTTTTGATAGGTATAAATAGCGCTATTCTCTCACGAAGTGGCGACAACAATGGTATAGGTTTTGCAATTCCAGCGAATATGGTAAAAGAGATAACTACAAAACTTGTTAGTGATGGAAAAATTGAGCGAGGCTACCTTGGTGTTAGCATAACTGACTTATCAAGTGAAATGAAAGAGTTGTATAAAAATCAAGCTGGTGCTTTAGTTATGGGTGTTGAAGATGATAAAGCAGCTGCAAAAGCTGGACTTCAAAGAGGTGACTTAGTTATAAAAATCAATGGAAATGCCATAAAAGATGCTAATGAGCTTAAAAACTTGATAGGCAAAATGAAACCAAACGAGAAAATCTCTGTAACTTACGAAAGAGGTAAAAAAGAGAAAACTATAAGCGTAACTTTAGATAAGATGGACGGCGACACTGTTGTTGCTTCTAGTACACAAAAAAGTGATTTGATTGATGGTTTAACCTTGGAAAATATAACTGATGGCACAAAATACAGACTTCCAAAAAATACAAAAGGTATTCTAGTCACAAACGTAAAAGAAAAATCAGCTGGCGAAGAGGCTGGTTTTAGAACTGGCGATATAATTTTGCAAGTTGGAGAAGATTTAGTAAGTAACACTGATGAGCTTAAAACTGCTCTTAAAAAAGCTGGAAAAGATAAAAAAGCTGTATATATCTCAAGAGCTGGAAGAGTTAGCGTTTTAGTTGTTCCGTAAATATATAGTTTTGGGATAATCTCAAAACTATTTTTACTTTTACATGTAAAAACTCACCTATGATATAATGCTAAAAATTTAACATTAAGAGACAAAATGATTAAAATACTTATGATTGAAGACGACACGGAACTTGCCGAGATTTTAACCGAATACTTAGAGCAATTTAACATGAAAGTAACCATCGCCGAAGACCCATATATAGGGCTCTCTTTTTTAGAGATAGAGCAATTTGATTTGGTTATACTTGATTTAACACTTCCAGGACTTGATGGACTTGAAGTATGTAAAGAGATAAGAAAAAGACACAATATACCAATAATAATATCTTCAGCAAGACACGATATAACAGACAAAGTAACTGCACTTGACAATGGCGCTGATG
>JBKECC010000078.1:0-20253 GCA_047974135.1 Campylobacteraceae bacterium
TTGATTCAAAAACAATTTAAGAGTTTGCTATTATACAAATTGATAAAAAATCTAAAATGATAATTCCCATTTTTAAACTCCAAATATATATAAAATTAAACTAATAAAACCTATAGATAAAACACCAAAAGCATTTTTTTTCATACTTGAAAGTATTTTAAATCTTGGCAAAAAGTTATCGATAAATACAAAGCTTACGTATAAAACGCCAATCTCTATCAAGGTAACTATAAGGGCAAGGATTGGATTTGCAAAGTTCCAAGGCTCAAAAATAATCAAAAACATTCCAATCATAGAAACTTGTTTCAATTTTAAACCAATACTCGCTATGGCAAAATCAAAGCTTGAGTATTCACCTAAAACGCCCTCTTGAATCTCTTGTTCAGCTTCTGCTAAATCATAAGGGATACGCCCACTTTCAACATACATAACCCACAAAAAGACAATGGACGCAATCGCAAAGGAAGGTATATGATAACCAATGATGCCAGCTTGAATCATCTCTTTTATGGCTGGTATATTGCTAGTTCCTGCAAGAAGCATAACTACAAGTAAGCTTATAATTGTTGAAGGCTCAACATAAAGTGCCATCGTTTGCTCTCTACTTCCTCCAATGCCAGCATACGGGTTAGCGGAATCTATGGAGATAACTCCAAATATAAAACGCATCATCGCAATTAAATATATAACTATAAAAATATCAGAATAGTAAGACATGAGCGAACTAGAGTTATAAACAATAGGAACAGCAGCTACAAGTGATATACCAATACCAAGAAGCATATATGGTCCGTATCTAAAGACAAAATGTGAGTATCTTGATACTACTCTTCCTCTTTTTAATAGCTTTATAATATCTCTATATGTTTGAAAAACATCAGGAGGACCAACGCGAAGTTGAAGTTTTCCTCTTAAAACTCTTGCTATGCCATCATACAAAGGTGCAAGTAAAAGCAGTGCAACTATCTGTATTAAAACAAGTAAAACACTCATTGTTCGCCTCTTATACTCATAGCGTGTTCATTTGAAACATTTAAAAAATTCATATCTATATCAAGGGCTATGATTAATATCCACAAAAATATCAAGATATATATGACGTAAATATTTGCATTTCCATTTTGCATGATTAAAATCTTATGAGATAACCAATCAACAAAAGAAACAATTGGTTTATATATCTTATCCCACCAGATATCTCTTGGAGTTCTTGTATATTTGACCGGTTTAAAATAGCCATCAGTTTCTATAACGGGTTTTGATTTAAAAAACCAATCCAAGATTTTTCGTAAATCTCCAGTAAAAGGAGCTGATGTCATTTGCATTCTATTGTTGTATTTAAACCCACAAGCCCAAGGATCATCCTCTCTTAAAGGTTCTTTACTCTTTTTAGTTAAAACAAAAAATAGCATCGGAAGCATCATAGCACCAATAACAATGGTGGCAATGAGCGGTAAAGATATTTTTGAGCCCATCGGTGAAGTGATACCACCATTTATAGTTGTGGCTTCATAGCTAAAACCAAAGGAGTTAACAACTCTCATAATTTGCTCAGTGATAACTTGCGCGCCAATACCAAAAAATACACAAGCAACAACAAGTATACCAACACCGATAATCATACAAATAGGTGCTTCTTTTGCATCTTCAAATATCTTTGTATCTCTTGGAGTTCCTCCAAAGACAACAGCATAAAGTTTTAACTGCATTACTACAATAGCACCAGTAAGCCCAAGCGCAACTATTGAAAGTGAAAAAATAGCTCTTGGAGCCGTACCCTCTTCTAATGCTCCTTGCATTAAACCTTGGTATGTAAACCACTCGCTTACAAATCCATTAAACGGAGGAAGTGCGGCTATACAAATAAGTCCAACAAACATACCAATGGCAGTATAAGGCATCTTCTTTGCTAATCCACCAAGTTTGTTCATATCTTCAGTTTTTGTTACATGTAAAGTATTTCCAGCACTTAAAAACAGCAATCCTTTAAAAACTGAGTGATTTATCATGTGATAAAAAGATGCTAAAAATCCAATGGCACTTAGTGTAACTGAAGCGATACCAAACCCATAAACACCAACTCCAATGCCAAGCAAGATTATGCCTATATTTTCAACTGAACTATAAGCTAGTAAAATCTTATAATCATCTTGAACAATTGCATAAAGTGCTCCCAAAAGCGCTGAAATAGCTCCTATTATTATCATCAAAAGCCCCCACCATTTTAGAGGATTTTCTGCTAAAAAATCTGTATTTGGTTGCAAAACCGTAAATAGCCAAAGACAAAATTGAACAATTCCAAAAACACCAACTTTTATAGTAACCCCACTCATTAAAGCAGAAATATTTGTTGGAGTTGTTGGATATACAAGCGGAAACCATACATGAAAAGGGAAAATGCCAATTTTCGAGCCAAATCCAATCAGTGCCAATATAAAAATTAAACTAGCTTCAAAGTTTGTAAGTTTTGCATTTGCAAAATCACTAAAGTTAAGTGAGCCTCCACTTGCACTTGAAAGAAGCAAAAATGCTGCTAATATACAAAAGGCTCCAATGTGAGCAATACCTAAATATATGATAACAGCTCTTAGAGTTTTGTTTGTATTTTGAAAGAACATCAAAAATGCTGATGTTATAGTCATTACTTCCCAAAAAACTATAAACCAAAAAACATTTTCAACTACAACAATCAAAAGCATAGACAGAATAAAAATGTTAAACATAAAAGCCATAACGGCTATATTTCCATTTTCTTTGTAACCTTTTGAGTATTGTATGGAATAGATTGATGTTGCAAAGCTAATTAGAACGATTAAAAAAGAGAAGAAGCAACCAAGACTATCAAGCGTAAAACTAAGGTCAAATAGAACAACACCCTTTGTAAAACTTAAACTTTGTGTGTTACCAAGAGAAGCAAAAAAGTAAAAAATACCATAAAGCGAAGCAACAGCGGCTGTGCCAAATCCAATCTTAGCAGCTAACTTTTCATTTTTATACAAAAGTATAGAAACCAAGCTACCAATCAGATATAAAAGGTAAACGGTAACCATTGTGATAACCTTTGAAACTTACAAGCTATCTTGCGGTTTAGGGATTAGTGTAGCTTTTATGTAAGCTTCCACACTCTCTTTTGATTTTGTCTTTACAACACCATCTTTTGATTTTGAAACTATTACATGTAAACAGTTTTGTGGGCAAGATTCTATACAAGCAGGTCCTGCTTCACGTTCAAAACATAAATCACATTTTACGGCAACGCTTTTTGCGCCGACTTCAGATTCTATATATAAGTATTGTTCTTTGTATTCTGATTTATTAACTGAAGGCATTTTTTCAGCTTCGATTCTTATAGCGCCAAAAGGACAGGCAAGAGTACACATTTTGCAGCCTATGCAAATTTCCTCATGCATCTCTATGCAATTTTTGCCAAATTTTAAAGAGCCAGTTGGGCAAACTAATGCGCAAGGTGCATTGTCGCACTGTCTGCATTGATTTGGCATTTTTGCCTCTTTTGTTCTTTCAACTATTAATCTTGCAACTGCTAGCTTGCCTCTTTCAGTAGCTGCCTTTTTACATGCAACCATGCAAGCGCTACATCCTGTACAGACGTTTGGGTCGGCTATGATAAAATCATAAACTTGATTATTTAAGCCCATTTGTGCTCCTAGATATTTTAGAAATTTACTAAAATAAATTCAAATATAAAAATTTTTGTTAATTATATCGAGTGGAACAAAATTAATGTTTAAATTTAAAAAATTTTTTATGAATAAGATAAAATTATGCTAATATTATTTTTGAACTTATGAAGTCGATAGTAACTATAGCTTCTGAAAAATCAACTTCATAAACATAAAAGTCGTCTTTTCTATACTCTATAATCTCTTCGTGTTCAGGAGCTTTTTTGATGAACATATCTTTTACATCAAAGATACTAAGCTTGCTTCTATGCACGTAACCTTTGATAATTCTTACATGTTTTCTTGTTTTGGCTGGTATTGTGGTTATAGAAACTAAGTTATTTTTTGAAATCTCTTTTGTTAAGTGGTTATCTTTAAAAGTTGCAAAATATAATGTATGTTTTACGTTGTCATAAAAGAAGTTTAATACCCTAACATTTGGGATATTATCAACAGAGGTAGCAACAGCCATCTCTTTTTGCTCTTCCATAATCTTTAAAAACTCGTTTTTATAATACACATTAAACTCCTATTTAGAATTAAAGTGACATTATAGCTTTATTTTTCTTGCATATCTTATTATTGCACGTCCAAGTGTTATCTCTTTTTCTTCTATGTCAATCTCATCATTAAACATTTGTGCGTACAACTGTTTTGCAGTATATGGAGATAAAACAAAACCTCTAGCTCCATGTCCTGTGTGAATCCAAAGATTTTTATAATATGTGTATTTATCTTCTTTTACTTTTAAACCATGATAGAGCGGTCTGTTTTCTTCAAGTGTTTTTTTGGCGTTTATGACTTCACCAACAAATGGAAAATAGTCTAATGTTGAAGAGCGAAAACCTCGAATTTCAGATATAACTTCAACACTGTCATCAAGCAAAGAGTTTGCTTCATCTATTAGTTTTTGTTTTGCTGCGTCAAATAATATTTCAGAGTTTTCATATCTCCAACTCGGTATATGACTTGCTCCTATGTAAACAATATTTTCATCATTTACAGCACTTACTGAACAACTTCTATGAATATTATAATTTAACCCTTTTTTTGTATAAGCTTCGAGTCTTTGTCCAAAAATAGGCTTTACATGTAAATATGGTTCATTAATTAAAAGATTTGCTCCAGTTGCTAAAACTAAGTGTTTAGTTTCAATGTCATCATTTATATACCAAATATCATCTTTTCTCTCAAAACTCTTAACCTCTTCTCCTAGGAAAATATCGCAGTTTTTTATCATCTCTAAAATAGTTGGAAGTGATTTTATAGTTGCAACACTTTCACAAAAGTAGCCATTTTCTTTTTTCTTCCAAAATATTGAATTAGAAGCATACTCTTTACATGTAAGCTTTTCTTCCTCATTTCTTGGTATTCTTAGCATTCCTGACTCATTTAAAAGATGAGGAAAATTCTCTTTATAAAAATCAAGTGAGTAAATATACGCTCTATTTATAAAATCGTTATAAGATGATTTTGGTCCAAACTTTGGAGAGAGAAAAGCTCCAGCGGCCGCTGAAGCTGAATTTGAAAGATTGTCTTTATCTATAATGGCAACTCTTTTGCCGTTTTTATTTGCAAAGTAAGCAAGAGATGCTCCTGCAATTCCCCCACCAACGATGGCTATATCATACACTGATTTCCTTGATATCTGCGATTGATTTAAATGCTTTATATATAGAAGCTATGATATTTTGACGGTTTTGTCTTAACTGTACATCTTCTGCATTTACCATAACTTTATCAAAGAAGTTGTCAATAAAAGGTTTTAATCCAAAAAGAGCTCTTAATTTTAACTCGATATTTTCATAAGTTTTATTGCTTACCTTTGTGAAAGCTTCCCATAAAGCTCTCTCTTCGTTTTCTTTGAGTAAAACTTCAAATACATTTATATCGTTATCTAAATTTACATCTTTTATGATGTTTGCAACTCTTTTAAATGTTGAAAACAGATCCTTAAAGCCCTCTTCTTGTGAAATAACTTTTAAGAGCTCAACTTTACTCACAAACGTAACTATATTTCTCTCTCCACTCTCAATTACAGCTTTTACTATGGAAGGATTAACATCAAGTATTTGATTCATTCTCTCTAAAAAGAAGTTTTCTAATTGTAAAATATCAAAAGGAGCGTAAAGTGCGCTAAGTTCAGCTAAAACTTCTCTTATATTAAATGCTAGATTAAATTTTAAAACGATTTTTATGATACCATTTACGGCACGGCGAAGCGCGTAAGGGTCTTTTGTGCCTGTTGGTACAACACCAATACTAAAAAGAGCCATCAATGAGTCAAGTTTGTTTGATAGTGCTATGACTGAACTAAATATAGTGCTTGGAAGTTCACTGTCTTCACTGTTTGGTAAGTATTGCTCTTTAAGTGCAAGTGCTAAAAACTTATCTTCCTTTGCAGCTTTTGCGTAGTAGTAACCCATAACACCTTGAAGTTCTGGAAATTCATAAACAACTTCACTAAGCAAATCAGCCTTAGCGTTCAAGACGGTTTTACTAAGCAGAGCTTTTAAATCTTCTTTGCTTAAATCCAATCTTTCACTTAAAAATGCATCTCTATTCATTCTTGCTAAGTAGTTTGAAACTCTCTCTTCACGAACAGATTTATCATATAGGCTTCCTAGTTTATCTAAGTATATGATATTTTTTAAGCCTTCGTTATGAAGTCCACGTTTTAAGTCATTTTCATAAAAGAAAAGAGCATCACTAAGTCTTGCACGTAAAACTTTTTCATTTCCTTTGATGATTAATATATAGTCCATACTAACGGCATTTGATACAACTACAAAGTGATTTGTTAATTTGCCATTGTGGTCAAAGGTTGGAAAATATCTTTGGTTTTCTTTCATGGATGTGATAATAACTTCAGGTGGAAGTTTTAGATATAACTCATCAAAATTACCCATCAAAACAGTTGGATGTTCGGTAATAGCCACAACTTCATCAAGAAGAGCATCATCTTTGTCTATCTCAATATCGCTTATCGCTTCAAGAGCGTCCATTTGCTCTACAATCTTACTTCTTCTCTCGTCTTGATTTATGACAACATATCCACGGCTGAGCTCCTCGAAGTAATTTTTTACACCTTTAAAGTTAAATTTGTTAAAAGTTAGTGAGCGGTGCGGATATGTAAAATCGCTTGATTCCACGCCAAATATATTAAACTCTAAAGCTTCTTCACCAAAAATAGCGCAAATCCAGCGAATAGGTCTTATAAAACTCTCTGTGCAGGTTCCCCATCTCATCTCTTTTCCAAAGCTTAGAGATTTTAAAAATTTATCGGTCATAGAGCCTATCAAATCTTTTGTATTTACACCAGATATATTTTTTTTGTAGTATAAAACCTCTTTATCGCCTTTTTGTATTCTTGCTATATCCCTTACTTCAATGCCACATTTTTTTGCAAAACCCATTGCAGCAGGAGTTGGCTCACCATCTATAAATGCACTCTCAACTGGTGCTCCGTAAAATTCTTCAAAATGATCTGGTTGTTTTATTGGAAATTTTGTGTGAAGGATAACTAATCTTCTTGGAGTGTAGTAAAAATCAAACTCAGATTCTAGTCCATTTTCTGATAAAATCTTATTCCATTTATTTTTTATATTTGGCAACTCTTTTAAAAAAGGAATCGCTGGTAACTCTTCTACACCTATTTCTATAAGTAGTGGTTTTTGCATAAATAAAGCCTTATAAACATCAAGTAATTAAAACCTTTATTTTAACTAAGAGATTGTTAAATAGAACATAAAATTTATACAAAAATAGCTTTTACAAGCAAAAAAAGGTAAAATGCAGAGTGTATTAGCTTTTACATGTAAGGAGAAAATGGATGGAAAATTTTTTAAAAAAAGCAAAAGAAGCTACAAAGATTGTATCTACACTAAAACCTTCTTTTAAAACAAAAGTTTTACTAGAATTTGCAAATGCAATCAGACAAAATCAATCATTTATAAATGGTGCAAACGCTTACGACTTAAGAAGAGCAACTGATAACAATTTGCCAGCTCCACTAATTGAGCGATTAAAACTAAATCACGGTAAAATCGATGCAATGGCAAAAGCTATAGAAGAGATAGCACATCTTCGTGAGCCAGTTGGAAAAGTTTTAGATGGCTGGGTTGTGCCAAATGGAGTTAGAATAGAAAAAGTATCAATTCCTATAGGCGTTGTAAGCATAATTTATGAAAGTCGTCCAAATGTTACAAGCGATACTGCTGCACTTTGCTTTAAAAGTGGAAATGTTTGCGTACTAAAAGGTGGAAGTGAAGCACAAAAAAGTAATGCAGCGATAGCTTCAGTACTTCAAGATATATTAGATAGATTTAAACTTCCACGTGAAATCATCTCCATATTGCCAGATTACTCAAGAGAGGGAGTTGCTAAACTTGTAAAAATGGACAAATATGTTGATGTTATAGTTCCAAGAGGTGGCGAGGGACTCATAAAATATATATGTGAAAACTCTACTATTCCAGTTATAAAACACGATAAAGGCGTTTGTCACGTATATATAGATGAGTTTGCAGATATACAAAAAGCTATAGATATAGCCATAAATTCAAAATGCAGTAATCCAAGTGCTTGCAATGCTTTAGAGACACTTTTAGTAAATGAGCAAATTGCTTCTAAAATCTTGCCACTTTTACATGAAAAATTTAGAGATTTAGGTACAAAACTAAAAGGTTGTGAAAAAACAAGAGAGTTTATAAGGATTGAACCAGCTTCAAGTGAAGATTTTGGACGTGAATTCCTCGATAATATTTTAGCTATAAAAGTAGTCAAAAACTTAGATGAAGCAATCTCACATATAGCAAAATATGGCTCATCTCACTCTGATGCGATTGTGACAGAAAATTATACAAATGCAGAAAACTTTCTAAATAGCGTAGATTCCGCTTGTGTTTATGTAAATGCAGCTACAAGATTTACTGATGGTGGAGAGTTTGGATTTGGCGCAGAAGTTGGCATAAGTACAAATAAACTTCACGCACGTGGACCTATGGGCATAAACGAACTTACAACTTACAAATATAAAATCTACGGGCAAGGCCAAACAAGATAATGAAAGAAAGTGTTCTTAAAGTACAGAACATCTCTTTTTCTTACAAAGATGAGAAATTGTTGTATGATGGTTTCTCTTTACATGTAAACAAAGGTGAACTTGTTTGTTTGCTTGGTCAAAGCGGAAGTGGAAAAAGTACACTTTTTGAACTTATAGTGGGTAATCTTAAGCCAAAATTTGGCACTATTTCGCACAAATCTATAGCACAAATTTACCAAGATCCATATTCGTCATTTCATCCAACATTTTGCATAAAAGAACAGTTGGAAGATGTAATAAAAAAAGAGTTAAAAAAAGATGAGTATTTACCACTTTTAGAGAAGTTAACGCTTGATGAAAAACTTTTATATACAAAGCCGCATCTCTTAAGTGGTGGGCAATTGCAACGTTTTTCAATTTTAAGATGTTTACTTTTAAAACCAGAGTTAATCTTAGCAGATGAGCCAACATCAGCACTTGACAATATAACTCAACTTGAAGTTTTAAAATACATACTAACACTTTTAAAAGATTGTGGTATTTTGCTTATAACACACGATAAAAGCTTGGCAACTTGGTGCGCAGATAGAATCATTACTTTGGAGAATAGATGAAAAAATTTTTAAAGATTTTACTTTTTTTGTGCTTTACATGTAAACTATTATTTGCTTCAAATGAAAGTGAATTTGCTAAATTAGAGAGTGAATACTTAAACCAACAAAATATCTGGTTTACTTCATTAAAAAGTTATAGAAATTATGAAAGCCTGCTTAGTAAATCAAGAAATCTTGAAGGCAATATAGAAAATGCGGCTAGACAGAGAAACACATACTACGCTGCAAAATACAAAGAAGAGTTAGCTGTTATACAAAGCAGTTTAAAGCTTTACGAATACGATAAAAAACCGCCATTTTTTGAGATTTTTTCTCCATTTGAAACTGTACTTAGCAAGATAGAACATGCACAGATAAAGTTTATAAGTATATTTTCAAACGAAATAGACAGAAGTGTAAAACAATCATATTCTTTGCTTAAAAGTTATGAGAGAGAGTACCAAAAAGCTATCGATTTTATAGATACAAATATACAAAATGCAGATAAGCTAGATGTAGATTTGGAGAAAAAACAGACTTTTATAAGCCATTTGAATGATGATAAAGAGTTGCTTGCGCTCTCGCTTGATACGCTAAAAAGGATGTATGAGCAGATAGTAAAACAACAATCTTTTTATTATGAATCCATAAACCAATACAAAAATGCAGAGTTTAAAAAAGCGATGTACGTTTTTGGCTCTATCTTTATCGTTTTTATCATTATAGCAATCGTTAAACTTGCATTTTACTACTACAAAAAAGAGCAAAATAGAACCGAAGAGGATGATAGAAAATACTTTACAATCAAAAGATTATTAAATATATTTTTCGTTTTAATCACGATATTTATCATAACATTTTCTTATGTGGAGAATGTTACAAAAGCTTTAACAATCTTTGGTGTTGTTGGAGCTGGTCTTACTATAGTTATGAAAGAGTGGGTTTTGAGCTTTGTTGGGTGGATAATGCTCATGTTTACTGGCTCTGTTAAACTTGGAGATAGGATACGAATAGACAAAGATGGCAAAAAAGTTATAGGTGATGTTATAAATATTTCACTTACGAAAGTTACGCTTTACGAAAACATTACAAATGATGCATTGACTGAGCACAAAAGAGCTGGAAGAATCATCTTTGTGCCAAACTACTATCTTATAACTCATGAGTTTTATAACTATACACACTACTCATTAAAGACGATTTTAGACACGGTTGAAGTAAATATAACTTATGATAGCAATCTTGAAAAAGCTGAAAAAATCGCGCTTGAAGTTGCTCACAGTATAACCGCAAGATATACAGAGATGGCAAAAAAACAGTATGATTCACTAAAAGAGAGATACACTCTAAGAAATATGCCTCAATATCCAAAGATATTTTTCTATCCACACGCAAAAGGTGATGGAGTAACGATAGGACTTTGGTATGTAACACCTTATAGAGAGATACTAAAATTAAAAAGTGATATGACAAAAGAGTTTATAAAAAGATTAAATGCTGAAGAAGATATACACTTGCTCTACTCTGCAGAGACTTTGTTCGTAAAAGAGTTACCAAAAAAAGTTGATTAAAAACCTTTACATGTAAAGGTTTTTAATACTTAGTTTGTCTATTTTGATCTATTTTTTAAGTTATCAGCTATTAAAAATGCAAGTTCTAATGCTTGATTTGCGTTTAGTCTTGGGTCGCATCTTGTCTCGTATCTATTAACCAAACCATCTTCAGTTACTGTTTTTGTTCCACCGATACACTCTGTTACATCTTGTCCCGTCATCTCAAGATGAACGCCACCTGCGTAAGTGCCTTCGCTTTGATGTATTTTGAAAAACTGATTTACTTCAGAGATAATACTGTCAAAAGCTCTTGTTTTGTAATTGTTTGAAGCTTTTATTGTATTTCCATGCATTGGGTCAATACTCCAAAGTATCTCTTTACCCTCTTTTTTAAATGCTTTTAGTATTGGTGGGAAGTATTGTTCAATTTTATCGTGTCCCATTCTTATGATGACATTTATTCTTCCAGCAAGATTATCTGGATTTAGTCTATCTATAACTTTTAAAAATTCATCTATATTTGTTGATGGGCCAGCTTTTATACCGATTGGGTTTTTAACACCTCTTAAAAATTCCACGTGAGCGTCATCATAACCTCTTGTTCTATCTCCTATCCAAAGAAGATGAGCCGAGCAATCATACCAATCTCCAGTTAAACTGTCTTGTCTTGTAAGTGCTTCTTCATAGTTAAGCAAAAGTGCTTCGTGAGAAGTGTATAGTTCTGTTTCGTGAAGCATCGGTGTATTTGAAGAGTTTATACCACAAGCTTCCATAAAAGCTAGAGTTTCTGTTATCCTCTCCGCAAGGTTTTTATATCTCTCACCAAGAGGTGTATCTTGTATAAATCCAAGATTCCATTTATGAACTTCATGTAAATCTGCCAAACCACCTCTTGCAAAAGCACGAAGAAGGTTCATGGTTGCAGCAGATTGGTTGTAGGCTTTTAGCATTCTTTTTGGCTCAGGAATCCTTGCTTTTTCATTGAAAGCTATATCGTTTATGATATCGCCTCTATAGCTTGGAAGTTTAACTCCATTTATCTCTTCAAAATCACTAGAACGTGGTTTTGCAAACTGTCCACCCATACGCCCTACTTTTACAACAGGACAACTTCCAGCAAAGGTCATAACAACGGCCATTTGAAGTAAAACTTTAAACATATCTCGTATGTTTACAGCACCAAAATCATCAAAACTTTCAGCACAATCTCCGCCTTGAAGCAAGAACGATTTACCCTTTGTAACCTCTGCTAAGCTTTTATGTAAGTTTCTAACCTCTCCTGCAAAAACAAGTGGAGGATTTGCTTTTAACTCTTTTTCAACTTTTTTTAATTTCGCTTGGTCTGGATAAATAGGTTGTTGCTTTATTGGTTTTTCTCTCCAAGATTCTCTACTCCAACTACTCATAAAAATTCCTCTAAAAAATTGTTTTTACATGTAGAAAAACATATAAACTTATGATTATATATAAAAAAACATCAAACTTGCTTAATTGATAAAAATTATTATAAGCAGATAAAGTAACTTTTAACCAACAAACCTTTAAAATGCCCCAAATTATTAAGGACATTTTTGAAAAAGTATTCTGACTCTACTATAGGTATTATTTGTGCTTTTGGTGCATTTTTTATGTGGGGAATTTTTCCTATTTATTTTAAGGCTATAGATTATATATCACCTTATGAAGTTTTGGTTCATAGGATATTTTGGTCATTTATCATGTTGCTTATTATCTTATTTTTTATAAAAGGATTTGGGAAAGTTAAAGATATATTTTTAAATAGAAAAAAACTAATACCACTTTTTATAACAAGTATTTTAATTACATCAAATTGGCTAATTTACATTATTGCTGTTATGGAAGCAAAGATAGCAGAAGCATCTCTTGGATATTTTATAAATCCACTTGTAAATATACTTTTAGGTATAGTGTTTTTAAAAGAAAATCCAAATAACGCCGAAAAAATTGCTATATTTATTGCATTTATAGCCATCTTACAAGAAGCAATTTCACATGGTAGTGTTCCATATATCTCTATCGCTTTGGCTCTCTCTTTTGGATTTTATGGGCTTATCAGAAAAAAGATAGCAGTTGACTCTTTTAGTGGACTTTTTGTTGAGACAACAGTTGTTTTACCATTTGTTTGTGCCTATGTACTATTTTTTATTGGTTTTTCAAATTTAAGTTTTTTAAATTCATCAAATGATATGTTTTTTCTAATGCTTGCTGGTCCTATAACTGTTTTACCACTTTTACTTTTTAGTGCAGCCGCAAATAGGATAAGGCTTGGAACTATCGGCTTTATACAGTATTTAAGTCCAACTTGTACTTTTTTGCTTGCTGTTTTGGTTTATAATGAGAGTTTGGATATAGGTAGGTTGATTACATTTATTTTAATCTGGATTTCACTTATAATTGTTACAATTAACTCCATAAAAAATTCTCAAAGGAAAAAAGATGCTTGACCAAGCACTCCCTGCCGTTATCGCCTTATGTGTTGTTGCATATTTTATGTTTCAACAGATAAATAAAGTAACAAAAAAAATAGACGCAGAACAAGAATTTGTAGATAAACCAAAACTTTTTGCTGCTTTTTCTGCTGTGATACAAGAGAAAATCCGCTCTATAAGACTTGATATAGACACAGCCGATAAAAACCCAAATCCAAGGTTTAAACTAAAAGATGGTGTTAATATCTCAAATGCTTTAGAAAAACTCTCAGATATGATAAGAGAACTTGTATTTTTTGAAACCATGAATGGAAGAAATCAAAACATACAAGATACAGAAAGTAAACTTTTTGGAATTTTAAGTGAGATTGATAAATTTTTACAAAAAGATATTGAAGATGGTGAAAAGATAGCAGATGAAGTAAGGGATGAACTGTTTGGCGAGTATGATAGGCTTCAAAACGAATCAAAAGCTCCAGCTCAAAACTTTTAAAAAAGAGTTAAATTTTTAACTCTTTTTATTACAATAACTCTTTGTAGTGGTAACCTGCTTCTGTTAATGTATCTCTTATGATATTTTGATGTTCGCTTCCTTTTGTTTCCAAAGTTATAGTTATATTTGCATCACCAAATTCTATAGTAGTTGATACTCTATCATAATCAACTTTTCCAATGTTTGCATTTACAATTCTAAGTAAATCAGTAAGCTTCATCAGTGCTCCTGGTTTATCTACAAGAGTAACCATAAGAGTCATTTTCCTGCTTGATTTTACTAAACCTTTTTCTATGATAACAGAGAGCATTTGAACGTCAATATTTCCACCACTCAAAATTGTTCCAATTTTCTCATTTGGATAAAAGGCAAACTTTTGATGCATAATTGCAGCAACGCCAGCTGCTCCAGCACCTTCAACAACGAGCTTTTGACGCTCTAGAAGGAATAATATGGCAGCTGCAATCTCCTCTTCATCCACCAAAACAATTTCATCAACACAGGTTAAAGCGTTTTTGAGATTTTTTTCACTTGTATCACGAACAGCTATACCATCAGCTATCGTTCTTACGTGCTTTGAGTTTGTAACTTTTTTATTTTGAAATGAGTTATAAAAAGCAGGAGCGCCTTTTGCACCAACACCTATAACTCTTATCTTTGAATTCATTTGTTTTATAGCACTTGCAACACCACCGATTAGCCCGCCACCACCGATTGGAACAACTACTGTATCGATATCATTTAACTCATTAAACATTTCAAGCCCGATAGTTCCCTGCCCTGCCATAACATCAACATCTTCAAAAGGATGTATAAAAGTTAAATCATTCTCTTTTGCATGAGCATAAGCGTAAGCACAAGCCTCGTCATAATTGTCACCACTTAGTATAACTTCAGCGCCTAGTGATTTTGTACCAACAACTTTTAAAAGTGGAGTAGCTTCTGGCATAACGATAACCGCTTTTATGCCAAACTCTTTTGCGCTATATGCAACACCTTGTGCATGATTTCCAGCGCTTGCAGCGATTACACCTTTTTTCCTCTCACTCTCAGATAGCGAGGCTATCTTGTTATAAGCACCACGGATTTTAAATGCACCTGTTAATTGTAAATTTTCATGTTTTAGATAAATCTCAGCCTTTGTGAGACTACTTAGAGCTGGCGCATAAGAGAAAGGAGTTTTATTTACAACGTTTGCAATTCTTTTTTTTGCTTCTATAATTTTCTCAAGTGCTATCATTTTTAGGCGTCCTTTTAATATTCAAAGCCGTAATTATATCACAATAAAACTTTTGTGTTTTTAAGAGTTACATGTAAAAGTTTTTGATATATTTTTAGATATTTAGTGTACTTCAAACTCTTTTTTGAAACTTTTTTCCAATTGATGCTCTTCTATTTTGTCAAATGCGCTGATAGTTTGGTATGAAAAATAGATAATTACCACAAAAGATAAAATAACACCAATAATGCCAAAAATCTTCTTTTTATTTTTTTGAAAAAGTGTAATAATGCCAAAAATAAACGAGATGGCAACTAAAACGATAAGTAAAATAGCTATAAAAGTAGTTGCAAATAGAACTTTGGTATTTATCTCCAAATCTGCTTCAAATAGATACTTTCTCATAAAAAATGTGTAAATAATCCACAATAATCCGCTTGCTAAGATACAACCAAATGAAGCTATGCCAAATTTTGAATGTTTTATCTCTTGCATTTTCCCTCCTTTTTTACTTGTAAACTTTTTGTCTTAAAATCACACCACTTTCTACATGTAAAGTGTATGGAAACTGATCAAACAAGGCAAAGTTTACAATCTCATGAGACTTTGTAAGTTCACACAAATCTCTCTTTAGTGATTCTTGTGAACAGGATATATAGATGATATTTTTAAACGTTTTAGCAAGTTTTAAACAGGTTTCATCAAGCCCAGCGCGAGGTGGATCAACTAAGATGTGTGAAAAGCTATAACTTTGTAAATCAACATTTTTGAGTCTTTTAAACTCTCTAACAGCACTAAATGCTTCCGCGAATTCTTCGGCACTAAGTCTTGCAAAAGTTAGATTTTCTACTTCATTTATTAGAATGTTTTCACTTGCTGCTTTTATGGAGTTTTTGGATATTTCAGTTGCAAAAACCTTTTTAAAGTAAAAGCTAAGAGGAATGGTAAAGTTGCCATGTCCACAGTAAAGCTCCAGCAAATCATCTCTTTTGGTTTTTAAAACTTCATCAATTACAAAGCTTATCATTTGCTCATTTACATTTGTGTTTGGTTGCACAAAACCAGTATCAAAAAACTTGTAATCTATATCTTTTGTCTTTACATGTAAACGCTCATGTAGAAAATCTTCGCTTATAACTCTTTTTATGCCTTTGCTTCGCCCTATCACTTTTACATTAAATTCGTTTTGTATCTTTTTAGCACTTTCGTCCCAGATGCTGTCTAGTTTTTTGTGATAAAGAAGAGTTACTAAAATCTCTCTTCTTGTACTTAATAACTCAACTCCAAAGAGTTTAAATCTAAGATTTGTATCGTTTTGTATAAAATTTAAGAGTTTTGGCATCAAATCATATATTTTTTGGCTAACTTTTGCGCAATTTTTTATTTTTACTACGCCGTCCTTGTCTAATCTATTCATAGCATAAGACATGTTATCTTTGTCGTGCCAAATGGAAAATTCCGCTCTAGTTCTATAATGAGTTGTTGGGCTTTTAAACCACAAAATATCTTGTACGTTTAAATCAAAAAATAGAGATTTTGTGTGTTCTAGTTTTAACTCTTTTTGTTCATCGTAAGTTAAGTCAAAAAGCGTACAACTGCCACAGATTCCAAAGTATTCACAAGTCATTTTCATCCAAATAATTTTAATAAAACTGTATCTTACAAATAAATAGCTAAAGCATTTCTTTTTAGCATAAAAAGCTATAATCAATAAAATTTTCACACAAGGAGTTATCAAAATGGATAACATAAACAAGTTTTTAGGCTATATTCCAAACATTCTCTCAAGCAAGGTGTCCATCTACATATATCTATTTTTGTTTTTTTATCTAGTTTTGTTTCCAGTTGCATGTCAGCTGATACCAGCTTTAAAGAGTTATATGCCAAAAGAGTTGGTTCAACTCATACTTGGAAACTACACAAATGTTGTAAGTGCCCTTGGGGCTTCTATAGCCGCTGGAACTGGAGTTAAGATTCATACAACGATAAAAAACCATTCGCAAAAAAATGCTGAACTTAGAAAATTAGTCGAAGATTTGCACCAAAAAATAGACAACTTACACAAAAAACAGAGTTAAAAAAAGAGTTTACATGTAACTAATCCTTTTTTAGTACATGTAAAAACTCTTTTGTAGTTGATTTTTTCACTTTTTGCATTCTAAGTTTATCTTTTAAAGTAAAAACTCTCTCGTATTTTCCGTACTTTTGCATGATTTTTTGTATATCAACTTCACTCATCAAGCCTTCATTGTTGTAGCTTAAAAATACCCACTTAAAGTTTGCATTTTTTATCATCTCTTCAAAAACTCTTAAAACATGTTTTTTGCTCGCCCAAGATGAACGTATATACTCACCAAATCCACTTTTTCCCTTTGGTGTAAACTCTTTATAATTTACTATGGTATTTAAAAGATGATAGTTTAGTCCATATTGGCGATGATTGTATGGTGGATCAAGATATAAAACATCACCAGAAATTTTTTTAATCAAAACATTTGCGTCTAGATTGTGATGAATAACCTCTCCTTGCAATGTTTTTATAGGTTCAAGAAGTAAGTCTTGTTTTGCAGTAAATTTGAACTCTTTTAGATAAGCTCCATACATCGAGATAGTGTTTGCAACCTTGTCACTTGCAAAGATAAGTGAAGCTAAGAGCGCGTTATACTCATCTTCAAAAATCTCTTTACGTTCAAGTTTTTCTTCTATATTTTGCCTTATAAAGTCTATCTTTTGGGCATTTTTGATAGTAAAATAAGCTCTTTTTTCTTTTCCAAATGGCGAAAAATGTTCACTTATCAGTCCAAAATCTTTAGGAATTTCACTATTTAGCTCAAAGGTCAAATCAATATATCTTTTTGAATTTACACCATTTAAAAATTGCTTTAAAAGTACATGCGAATAACTCTCTATATCGTTTACATGTAAAAGTTTTACACCTTTTAAAAGTAAGGCTTTTGAAACTTCTCCAACTCCACCAAAAGCATCACAAATAACCAAAGATGATATGGGCAAACATGTCTGTTTTTCAATGTTTTCTATTATAAAAGTAGTTAGTGTTTTTTTAGAGCCAAGGTAATTCACAAAAATCCTTTAAAAACGTATTGTATTAAAAAATAGCTATAATTTTGAAATTTAACAAGAAAGTAGAGAAAATGTTGCAAATAATTGTACGAGTTTTGCTCATCGCACTTTTGCTTTTTTTCACATTTGCGTGGAAAAGTTTAAACTGTATCTATTTTAGTGCTCTGTTTTTACTAATCTTCTGGGCTTTTCTTTACGAAGTTTTTACATATCTCTCCGCATCAAAATACGCAACTTTGGATGGACTTTTAAAAGAGGAAAGCTTTTTAAAAAAAGTTTTTAGTGGGAAATTTATCATCTCTATAAAAAGCATAATAATCGCATTTTCTTTAACAATAATACTT
The DNA here is from genome assembly GCA_047974135.1 of Campylobacteraceae bacterium. GTDB lineage: Bacteria > Campylobacterota > Campylobacteria > Campylobacterales > Campylobacteraceae > JAIRQK01. The sequence continues at coordinate 18,458 of JBKECC010000078.1, forward strand.
TTTTTAGGGCTTAGTATCGCTGATAATTTTATATTTTTTCTATCACTTTTTGGTATTTTTATATTTTTCGCTTTAAAAAAACTATTTGAGAAAAACGTTGAAGGAGAGCTAAGCTACGGATACTTTTACGCAAAAAAATGGATATTTTTCATAACTTCACTTTTACTTGTTTTTATTTATGCTATCTTGCTCTATTTTAACTTTGAAGCAAATGCTCTAAATCCCAACTTTGTTGAGTATCTAAGAACGCTCTCGCACAATCCAGAAGTTGAGTGTTTAATCGCAAAAGAGATTTATGTGTTCGCACTTTTTGTAAATGATATAAAAATCTGGGTTTATTCTATGATTTTAGGAAGTTTTAACCCTTCTATATTTAGTGTAGTTTTTGTTTCTATATTTATCGCTATATCTCTTTTTGCTTACTTTTTTGCACTTTCTCACATTTACTCATTTATCATAAGCGTAAACACAAAAGAGATTCCAAATAGGCTAAAACCAGGGCTTTTCATAAAAACTCTTTTAGTTTTAGCCTTTATCACACTTTCACTTTTTCTTAGTGGATTTTTAGCAAAACCAAAATTTATAGATGATTTTATAGATTCAAAAATCACAAAAAGTGAAAAGGCTTTTAGATTTGTTTTTGGAAGTGATTTTATAGATGTTCCACTCTCGCAAATACCTTTTATACTTGAAGATATGAATAAAAGTAAAACTCAAATACTTCAAAACGCCAATAATTCTATTGATTTTATAGTTGATTCGGTTTTTAACGAAGCTACACCAAAAATTACAAAAGAGATGGCTGATTGGTATTTTTCTGTTTTGACTGATTATACGCTTCTTTATTCGTGGGCAAAAGATGGTAGTGTTGATGCAAAAGTTTTAGAAGAGTTTGAAGAGATTTTTGATAAACATTTCCCAAAAGATATGGATGAAAAGTTTATAAGCGTAAAAGACGAGCTTGATAAAAACTTTTCAGATTATCTTCGTCGTGCATTAAATCAATATGAAATTAACTCGATCTTCAAAGAAAAAGTTGGACAAAAAAGCGTAAATGTTGCAATGTCAAACACCTTTGATGATTTAAGGCAAAATAGCTTTAAAAGACTCTCGTACTCTGCTGGTATAACTGCAACATCGCTTGGTATCGTTGCAACTCTTGGAGCAAAAACAAGCATAAAATTAGCTGGCAAGGTTGCTGGTAAGTTGGCCATAAAAAGCGGAGCAAGTGTGGCAAGTGGAAGTGCTGGCGTTGTTTGTGGACCTTTTGTTGTTATTTGTGCACCTGTATTTGCTGGAGCAACATGGTTTGGCGTTGATTATGCAATCACAAAGCTTGATGAGAGTTTTAACCGTGAAGAGTTTGAGAGAGACATAACTTCAAGTCTTGAAGTTGGCAAAGAGAGATTAAAAGATGAGATGAAAAACTCTTTACATGTATATTATGATGAGATTTATAATGAATTAGAAAAGAAGGTTAAGCCATTAAATTGAGAGTTTAAAGTATTTTGGAGAAAGATTTAAAAGTCTTGCATATATTTTTTCAAAATCACTAGGAATGACACGTATCTCACCAACTGTTGTAAAAAAGTTTGTATCTTTTGTCCATCTTGGTATTAGATGATAATGCACATGTTCGCCTATACCAGCTCCTGCATCATCTCCAAGATTCATACCTATATTTACTCCAGTAGCACCAAATCCCTCTTTTAGCATACGAACACCGCTTTTTACATGTAAAGAGATTTGTATCCAAGTTTTCTCATCTAAGTTTTCTATATTATCTATATGAGTGT
>JBKECC010000083.1:0-11186 GCA_047974135.1 Campylobacteraceae bacterium
TTTGATGCAAGATACAAAAGGAGCATTAAACTATCTTTTAACAAGAGATGATGTAGATAAAAATAGAGTTATTGTAATAGGGCAGAGCCTTGGTGGAAATAACTTAATTGCAGCTCTTACAAATACACCACAAATAGACATAAAAGCTATCATCATCGACTCTACGTTTTCTTCTTATGTGGATATAGCAAACGAAGTCTTTTTTGGAGGAAAATATTTTTTAGACGATACATATAGTGCAAAAGAAAATATCAAAAAGTTGCCAAATGTGCCTATTTTATTTTTACATGGAACAAGTGACAGAGTTATAAACTACACTCACACTAAAAAATTATACGAGTTAGCAAATGCACCAAAAGAGTTGATTTTAGCTAAAGAAAAAGATCATTTAAATGCTATCTTAGATGAAAAATACCAAAAAGAGATTTTAAACTTTTCAGATAAAGCTTTACAGTAAAAGTCTAATATATTAGCTATTATAATAGACTTTTTTAGTTTGATACAATCTATATTTTAATATAAATCTTGCTACAATTTTACTCTTTACATGTAACTGTTTTAGGAGTAAAAAATGGCAAATAACTATTTTAATAGCACTATATTTTCAAGTAAGATAAAAAATGCAAGAGAAAAACTAAAATATACCCAGCAAGATTTAGCAAGCAAATCAAACATCTCCATTCAAAGCATAAAACAGTATGAAAGCTCAAAGGGCAATATAACTATAGAAAACCTATATAAACTATCTAACGCTTTAAATATTGATATATCTTACTTTTTAAACGATGATGAAAAACTCCTACAAGATAAGAATTCTCTGCCTTTTCTAGATGTAAAAACATTAACTGTTCAAAAGGTAAAAAATGAAGAAAAACCAAAAGAGCAGGGTGCTTTTGTACATAAAAATACAAAGTCTAATATATTAGATATTATAATAGTCTCTAATGTTTCTACATGTAAAAGTGATGATATAAACTTTTTTGACTCTTTTGATACAGACAAAACTCTGCCTTTGTCATCAACATTTTTTGAAGATATAAAAGATAAAAATACTCTAAGAGCCTTTAAGATAGAGGAGATAAGTAAGACTTTAAATCTTCCTTTGAACTCATGGGTTATATCTAAAAAAACTTCTATGTATGAAGGTGATGGATTTTACATACTTACCTTTGAAAATACTCTGGTTGCAAGATGGTTAAAACTTTCAAGCGATGGGTTAAAAGTAGTGTCTTTAGAAGATAAAAACGATTGTTTTGCGGTAAATTTTCAAACCTCGCCACTCAAGATTTTTGCAAAGGTAGTAAAATCTATAGTCTAAAAAAAATAGACTGTTTTAAACTCACTTTTTTACATCTTTTTATATAAATAATTTAACAATTTTATAAAAAATCCTCCAACAAATAAAAAATTTAATTTAATAATGTGTATAATCATCGCTTCGAATTTTTTAATACAAAGGAAAGCATTGAAAAGCAACAAACGAAGACTTAACAAAAAGGATTATAAAACTTTAGGGCTTTCATCTCTTGGTGGAACGTTAGAATTTTACGACTTTGTTATCTACGCGCTTCTTATCGAAACCATAGTAAAACCGCTGTTTTTACCACCTGATTTTGCTAACACAGTTTGGGGGCAAGTTTACGCATGGGGCGGATTTGCAGCAGCATACGCAGCAAGACCAATCGGTGGAGTTATAATGGCTCACTTTGGTGACACACTAGGACGCAAAAAGATGTTTACTCTAAGCGTTGCTATGATGGCACTTCCAACATTTATCATCGGTATCATGCCAACTTATGAAACTATCAACATTTTTGCTCCAGTTTTACTTATACTTATGAGAATGCTTCAAGGTGCAGCTATTGGTGGAGAGATGCCAGGAGCTTGGGTTTTTATAGCTGAACACACTCAAAAAAGCAAATACGGAATGGGTATAGGAGTTTTGACAAGTGGAATTACAGGCGGAATTTTCCTTGGATTTTTGGCTATTATCATCTTAAATAAGATATTTACTCCTGATGAAGTGCTTCATGGTGCATGGAGAATCTTGTTTATACTTGGTGGTTTGTTTGGTGTTATCTCTGTATTTTTAAGAAGATATCTATCTGAAACACCTATATTTCAAGAGATGGCAGAGAGGAAAGAGCTATCAAAAGAAGTTCCTGTTATAACAGTTATCAAAAAACACCGTTTAGCTTGTTTTGTTGTTGGTTTTTTAACATGGACGCTTTCTACAACTGTTATGGTTGCGATACTTATAACACCAACTCTTATCTTGCAAAAACTTTATGGATTAAACGCGATTGATGCTGGTATAACCGGTTTGATACTTGCTGGTTGTTTAACTCTTGGTTGTGTGATTTTTGGTTTTCTTGAAGATAAACTTCAAACAAGAGCAACGGCACTTATAGCTTATATTGGACTTATCATCTCATCGTTTTGGTTTTATTCTTCACTATTTTACAGCCCAAGCATAGATACTATACATATAAATGCAGCTATTTTAGGTATTTTTACAGGCTCAATCGTTCTTACTCCGATAATTGGAACAAGAGCGTTTCCACCTATCATCAGATACTCTGGACTATCTTTTTCATATAACTTAGCTTATGCTATATTTAGTTTCATCACTCCGATGTTTACTATCTTTTTAACAACAAAATACTTTCCAGCTTTCTATACAAAACACATTGGTGAAGAGGGATTTGTAGGGCAACTTTTACCAGAACTTGAAAAAACTTCAACATTTGGATTAATTGGACCTGCGATATATATAAGCATAGTTGCTATTGTTGGCATCATCGTTACTCAAATAACTATCTCAAGAAGAGGCTACAAAGCAAAATAACCTCATTTTTATTTACATGTAAATCTTTTTACATGTAAATAAACTTCTTCGTTTTTTATACAATTTTGATACGCTACTGTTAAAGATTTTTTTGATTTTAAAATGTTTTAGATATTTACATGTAAATGTATTTGTGAGTTTTGAAATAGAGTATTTAAAAAAAATGGAGCGGGAAACGAGGTTCGAACTCGCGACCCCAACCTTGGCAAGGTTGTGCTCTACCACTGAGCTATTCCCGCAAAATAGAAATGAAATGATACCAAAAATACTTTTCCAAATAACTTAAAAATTTTGCTTTTTTACATGTAAGAGTTTTTGTATTCTAAAAGTGTCTTATCCAATAAGTCAAAAAGTTCGTTATGTTTACACCTTAAAGTAATCGTACTGAAACTAAAAGGAGTATCGTGATATTTCAAATTTGACACCATAGTTCTTTTAGTAAATTTACTGCTTTGTTTGTTTATAAAAAAATCCGGATTTTTTACATGTACAAACAAGAAGTTGTTGTGGCTTATCTTTTTTAAGGAAAACTTTTCTATATCTTCCCACTTTATAATCTCATCTTTAAAGTTGTTGATATTTAGAACTATTCCTTGATTGCTTATCAAAAGGGCAGGTTTACTGCTTTTTAGCATAGCCAAAACTTTAAAAAGCACAAATCCAAAAAGCAAAACACCTGCAATTCCTATAATTCTTATGATTTGTGGATCTTTAATGCGCGAAGTAGGGGCTGGGTTGATAGCAAAATAGAAGCAACAAACCACAAACAAAAGTACCAAAAGAAAAAGTATAAAAGTTTTAATTTTACTATGATAAATTTCTACTTCGAAAATCTTCATTTTTACACATCCTTTTTTACACGTAATGTTATTTTTTATCTAAAAATGGCCTATTTGATGCAAATTTTATCATTTCAGAAATATCTTTTAGTTTATCACTATTTGCCTTGGATGAGTTTTTGGTTGGAACTTTTATATAGCATAGAATGGTAGAGATTTTAAGGCTTGAAAACTTATCACCAAATAAAGCTCTAGTAAGCTCTACACTAAAAATATCTCTGTAAAATACTCGTTTTGTTACAAAAGTGCCTTTATAAATTATTCCATACTCATAAATTTCTAGTTTTGTTCTAATGTCATTAATTAAAAGTATTAAAAATAATAAGACTATTAAAATCTTTGCTAGAATATTTAAAAAATTGAATGCAATTACAACAAACAATATAAATTCTATTTCAATCAATAAAAATGGCAACGTAAAAGAAGGTTTATACTCATCTAAAAGTTCACCTAAAAGATTGTCATTTTTAAAATTTAATTTTTTATCGCTGAATGTTTCATCCAAGTAGTTTCTATTTAGAAAAAATTGATATTTATCGATAGAAAATCTTTTGCTTTTGCCTGAAAATATATCTTTTATATTCTTATCAACCATCTTCCATGAATTTAAAGTCGAAACCAATGGAATCATAAAAACCAAACTGGCAAATATAAACGAGGCAATATCAGTTGGTGTGTATTTTTCTCTTATTAAAATAAATAAACCAGGTAGTATAAAAAGTAAAAATAGAAAAATTGCAATCAATGCTTTAGCATTATTTACAAATCTTTGTTTTTTTAGTTTTTCGAGCGATTGTTTATCTTCATCTAAACTAAGCATTTACACATCCTTTTTTTCTTTACATGTAAAGCATATAAGCCTTCACCACTTCATTTTCTTTTACTTCTGCAACATCTTCTTCAAGCATCAAGATAGCATTACTTCTAAGAAGTGGCTCCATCATGCCAGAACTTATCTTCGCATTATCAGTTACAAAAAACTCTTCATTCTTTACAGTACCAAGGACGAAGTTTGTTCTTCTACTTTTTACTTTAAAGCTTGTTTTGTTTATAGCTTTTGTTTGTTTATGTGTAAAACTCTTGTTTCCACTCAACTTTTGTAAAACTGGTATAACGATAGCAAAGCAGTTAAAAAACGCTGCCATAGGATTTCCAGGAAGTGAAATAACTATGGTTTTATCCATAATTCCAGCAACTGTTGGCTTTCCTGGTTTTACATTTACAGCAGTAAAGCTTGGATTAAACCCATTAAGAGAAAGGGCGTCTTTCACAAAATCGGCTTCTCCAGCACTTACACCGCCACTTGAAATGACCATATCGTAACTTTTTGCATTTGAAAAAAGCTCTTGTGTTTTTTGCAAAGAATCTGGAACAATTCCGCCATAACTTGCTTCAAAACCAAATGATTTTAGTATAGCTATGATAGAGTAAGCGTTGATATTATAAAACTCATCTTCACTTGCAACTTCATAAGGTTCTTTTAGCTCATTTCCTGTTGAAAGTACTAAGATTTCGGGTTTTGCGTTAACTTTTACATAACTTATGCCCTGAGAGGCGAGTAGGGCGATATTTGCAGCGTTTATCTTAGTTCCTTTTGGCATTAAAACGGCTCCTGTTTTACACTCTTCGCCTTTTACTCTAAAAGCATCACCTTTTTTAATATCTTCAGGTATAAAAACATATCCATTTTCCTCTTTTGCACTCTCAAAACGAACGATAGTATCTACTCCGTCTGGGATTTTTGCTCCGGTCATGATTTTATAGCACTCATTTTCGGTAAATGGTTCTTTTGCTACAACACCAGCGAAGATTATCTCATCTTTTATTTTAAGTTTTTTTCCTCTTTGGTTATAAAAAATCGCATATCCATCAAGTGCAGAGTTGTTATAAGGAGGTAAATTTCTAATACAAATAACATCTTCGCTCAAAACATATCCAAAAGCTTCACTTAGTGGTCTTATAACTGTTTTTTCTTTTGTACCAATCAAGGAAAATAATGAATCTAAAGCCTCTTTATAATTTAAACTTGCCATTTTTTACTCCGATAATCTTTTGATTTTTACACCAAGTTTTGACAACTTGCCTTCCAAATTTTCATAACCCCTGTCAAGATGGTATATTCTGTGTATTTTTGTCACGCCATCGGCTACAAGAGCAGCTAACACAAGCGCAGAACTTGCCCTTAAATCAGTAGCCATAACATCAGCACCTGTTAGTTCTGTAGGACCATTAACAGTTGCCATGTGGCTTGTTAATTTTATATCTGCACCCATACGAGAGAGTTCGCTTACGTGCATGAAGCGATTTTCAAACAGTCTCTCATCGATGATACTTGTTCCATTTGCCTGCGTACAAAGTGCCATAAATTGCGCTTGCATATCTGTTGGAAAACCTGGATATTCTACTGTTTCAATATTTGCTGGGGTTAAAAGTTTTGTTGGTTTTATCTGTATCGTTTTTTCATCGTACTCTATGCCAAATCCCATAGATATTAGTTTTGATATAAGAGCTTTTAAATGTATGATATTTGCGTTTTTAAGTGTTATATGTGAGTTTGTTATAGCAGCTGCACAAAGATATGTTCCTGCTTCTATTCTATCTGGTATTACGGCTATCTCTTTAAAATCTAAAAGCTTTCCACCACTTCCTGTTATCTTTAACTCATCCGTTCCAATGCCTTCTATTTTAACACCAGCTTCACTTAAAACTTCGCAAAGTTGCACAACTTCTGGCTCTTTTGCTACGTTGCTTAAATGTGTTACACCATGAGCCAAAGAAGCTGCCATAACGATATTTTCACTACCACCAACGGTTATTTTGTCAAATATGATATTTGCACCTTTTAATCCACCCTCAGCACTTGCTATGATGTATCCTTCTTTGATCTCTATCTTAGCACCCATCTGCTCAAGCGCTTTTAAGTGCAAGTCAATAGGTCTTTGACCAATGGCACAACCACCTGGAAGCGATACTTCACAATGTCCAAAACGAGACAAAAGTGGCCCTAAAGTTAAGATTGAAGCACGCATTTTTCGAACAATATCATAATTTGCACAAGTAGAATTTACACTATTTGTATCTATAGTCGCTTTGTTTTTAGCAAAACTGCACTTTGCTCCAAGTTTTTCAAGCAAAGCTATGAGAGTTTTTACATCTGCAACATTTGGCAGATTTTTGATTTTTACAACTGAAGATGAGAGTAGGGTTGCCGCTAATATAGGAAGTGCAGAGTTTTTTGCACCTGAGATTGTAACTTCACCACTAAGCTTATTTTTACCGGTAATTTCAAGATAATCCATATGAAGTTCCTTTATTTTTAAAAAATCAATTGTAGTAAAAGTTTGTTTTATGTATCATTAGAGTTTCAAAAAACAAGGAAAGATAAAAATTGAACTTTAATACAAACAGACAGCCTCTTGCTACTTATATCATCATAGCTATAACAGTAGTGGCATATTATTTCACTTCAACAAACTCTTTTGCACTCTCAAAATACGGACTAAACATCAACTTTATAGCATATCCTGCTTACTGGCAACCACTAACAACGATGCTAACTCACGGTGGGCTTATGCACCTTGGAATGAATATGGTCGTTTTGTTCCAATTTGGCTCCATTATAGAGCATTTTAGGGGTGCAAAATTTACCATTTTCTTATATATAGTTGGTGGACTTTTAACTTCGTTAGTTAGCTTTATTTATATCTACTACTTCAACAATCACGTAAATTTAGTTGGCGCAAGTGGTGCTATAAGCGTTTTACTTGGCTGGATGGCGCAAAAAGACCCATATAACAGAAAAGGACTTATAGTAGCTATTCTAGTTATTTCTTTTGCTCCCTTGCTTCTTGGCGTTTCTGTCGCTTGGTATGCCCACTTAATCGGCTTTGGTGTAGGCTGGTTAGTTGCGAAATTTTTAAGATAATCTCTTTACATGTAAAGGTTAAAACGGTTGGACAAAATTCTTATCATAAATAGCGGTGGAACTTTCAATAAAGTATATAATCCGTTAAATGGCGAGCTTGAAGTTGAGAGAGAAAATAGGACGATAAAAGAGATTTTAAGCACCTTTTACAACCTTGAATACGAACTTGTTGGAGCTATTTACAAAGATAGCTCTTTTTTTACTATAGATGATAGAAGAGAGTTAAAAAACATAATAAACAGTTCTACATGTAAAAGCTGTTTAATAGTTCATGGTACCGATACAATGGAGCTTAGTGCAAAATACTTAAAAGAAGAGGGCGTAAATAAAACAGTAGTCTTAACTGGAGCTATGGTACCTTACTCTATTTCAAAAACTGAAGCCATTTCAAACTTTGCGATGTGTTTGGGATTTTTGATAGCAAATCCACCGAAAGATGTGTATATAGGAATGCATGGATATGTTGCAAGGTATGAAAATATAACAAAAAACAGACAAATTGGAAGGTTTGAACTAAAAAAATAAGGAAACAGATGAAAACAATCTACTTCATAAGACACTCAAAATCAGACCAAACATTTGATGGTTCAGACTTTGATAGACCATTAAACAAAAGAGGGCAAAACGATGCTCCTTTTATGGCAAAAAGGCTAAAACACTTCAAAGTAAAGCCCGACATCATCATATCAAGCCCAGCAAATAGAGCGCAAGCAACTACAAGTGTGATAGCAAAAATACTCGATGTTCCAAAAAAGAAGATTGTTTTAGAAGAGAAGCTTTACGATACAACTCCTGGTGAATATATAAAAATTATAAACTGCATCGATGATAAAAAAAACGTGGTTTTTATAGTTGGACATAACCCAATGATAACCGAAGTTTGCGAGCTTCTTAGCAACTCTATCATAGGAAATATACCAACAACTGGCATTTTTTGCATACAATTTGACAAAGAAAACTTCAAAGATATAGAAATTGGAACTGGAAAAGTTCTATTTTTTGACTTACCAAAAAAACACAAATAACAAAAAGCTTTAAATTTTCATCTTTTACATGTAAAGATATTTGTTTACATGTAAAAGTCTCTTATTTTCGTTTTATCCAAAAACTAACTATATATTTTATTGTCAAATTTTCAAATATTTAAAAAGATTTTAAGCAAGAGTGTGGGTTGAAAATAGTTAAATATTTTGGTTTGAAAATTTAAGTTTTCAATACAAAATAATATACAAAACCCCCAAATAACTATATATCACTTTCAAAGTCAACTTTTTACATGTAAAGTTTTCAAGGCTTATTTTTAGGGCTTATAAAAGAAATTTTACATAATTTTATTTTAGTAATATTTGTCCAATGATGATTTTTTATACATAAAAAATTGAGTAATATTTTTTGCAAAATTTTATATGTAAAACTTTATGTATGGCAAAATTTAACTAAAAATACTTTATGTATTTTCACACTAAACTTCAAACTTAGTTAAATACACTTCATAACTTCACAAAAACCTCTAAAATCAAAAATTAGCGACTTTTTTAATGCAAACATGTATTTATACGTATAAAATCGATTTTAGAGCATTTTGGAAGAGTTTTTGTTTTTACATATAAATTTATAGTTCATTTGGATAAAATGTCAAAAAATATAAGAGGCTACGATGAAATACCCACTCGATTGCGAAGATAACTTTGCAAGCACCCTGCTCTTTTGGATTTCCAGGTTCGTTCGCTCAAAACTAAACTCTCTATCAAACAAAGAGTTAAGAGACCCAAAAGTTTTGTCTGGGGCTATTTTAGAACTTACAAAGGGTGCAAAAAGTATCGAAGAGCTTGACGAATTAGTCAAAAGTGCTAGAAATGCTGGACTTACTGGTATAAACACTTACTTCAACCCTCTAAAAAAACTTTATGAAATGCTTGTTTTCCAAAGACTTTATTCTATGAAGCAGATTGACGAAGAGATGCTAAGTGATTTTTTGGCAAGTTCAACTGGCGGACTTAGTGATGCAAGTAAAAAAAATCACAGAATGGCAATTTTATCTTTTTTTTCATACCTAGATAAACAAAACGAAGAAGAAGGCTATGCCCACGTTTACGATATAAATTTAAAAAATTGGGGTGGAGTAAGTGGTAAGAGAGGAGAAAAACTACCAGAATTTATGGATGAAAACGAGTTAAAAAGATTTTTACAAGCCATTGAAGACTGCCCTTTTAAAAGTTCAGCGCTTAGAAATAGGGTTTTGGTTAAGCTAATCATCTACACTGGCATTCGTGTTTCTGAAGCTTTGGGACTTAAAACAAGAGATATATCTGAACAAAAAGATTGTTTTGTGCTTAGAATCCGTGGAAAAGGCAATAAATACCGTGTTGTCATGATAAAACGCTCTTTAATCGAAGAGGAATTAAAAGAATATATAAAACTCTCCATATCAAACAAAGATGGGCTTCTGTTTTGCAACAAAAATGGCGAAAAAATGACTCAAGCTTACGTGAGTAGGATAGTGGAGCAAATACTTCTTTTAGCAGGAGTTAGAAAGGAGAAAAACGGTGCTCACATGCTTCGCCACACTTTTGCTACCCTACTTTATAGAAAACGAAAAGATATCATTTTAGTGCAAGAAGCACTAGGACATTCAAGCTTGAATACTTCAAGGATTTACACTCACTTTGATAATGAAAGACTAAAAGAAGCTGCAAATGTTGCTGAAGAGTTCACTAAGGATAAAAAAAGGTACTAATTTATGGATTTTAATGTTTGGATACAACTTCTTCTAGCAACTATAGTGATTAGCGTCTCGCCTGGTGCAGGAGCTGTTACAACTATGGACAATGGCATGACTTACGGTTTTAAACGCTCATATTCAAGTATTTTAGGGCTTCAAGCTGGACTTTTGGCTCAAACTCTCATAGTAGCAGTTGGACTTGGTGGTATTTTAGCAGCCTCTTCTACTTTGTATGAGATTGTTAAATGGATTGGCGTTTTATATCTTGTTTACATTGGTATCATGAAGTTTAAGGATTCAACCTTACTTGGAAAAAGTAAAAAATTGGCTCGTGAATTTAGCTTTAAACGCTCATTTATCAATGCTTTTTTAGTAAATATCACAAACCCAAAAGCGACTATCTTTCTTATAGCGTTTTTGCCACTTTTTATAGACCAAAGCAAACCAAAAACAGAGCAGTTTATAGTCATCTGTTTTACGCTTATAACTGTTGATATGCTCGTTATGAGTGGATACAGCTCGCTAGCTCAACTTATGCGAAAATGGATGAATAATCCAAAAATAGTAAAAGCACAAAACAGAATTACAGGCTCACTTTTAATCCTAATAGCCATCTTTTTGGCAACAAGTGAAAATGGTAGTGAAGTTAAGGGAAATTAGTTAAAATATATCTTTACATGTAAAAGGAAAAGCAATGAATGACTTATTTGACAACTTAAAAGATTTAAAAACTCAAATCAAAAAAGATGAAGAGAAGAAAAAAGAGGATGATAAAAAAGGTAAAGAGAAAAAACTCCAAAATGAGTTTGCACTCTACTTAAAAGATGCAAATATCAAAAAATTGAAATAAGT
>JBKECC010000090.1:0-10642 GCA_047974135.1 Campylobacteraceae bacterium
AGAGCATTCCATTTGAAATGATGGCTGGTGAGTAATGACCAGTATTTTTGATTTTATAATCTACACTAATTTTTTGCATGCAAATCCTTTTGTAAAACTTTTATATAAAAATTAATTTTAAAATTATACTAAAAGATAAACAATAAAGGATTTTTCAAAGAGTAAAAAAGGTTTACATGTAAAGAAAACTTTACATGTAAAAAGAGTTATTTGTAAGCTTTTATAGCTTTTTCTAGTATTTCAGTTGCAGTTTTTTTATCTGCAAAATCTTTTACTTTTACCCATTTATTTGGTTCAAGCATTTTGTATGTTTCAAAGAAGTTTTTGATTTTATTCAGAGTTGCTTTTGGTAAATCCTCTAATGAGTTGATACCATCAAATGTTGGGTCGATTTTGCTAACTGGAACTGCAAGAAGTTTTTCATCCATTCCTGCTTCATCTTCCATAACTAAAACACCAATCAATCTTACAGGTATAACAGAACCTGCTTGAAGAGGGTAAGTGTTTAGAACCAATATATCTGCTGGATCACCATCAGCTGCAAGTGTATTTGGTACAAAACCATAGTTTGCAGGGTAAAACATAGCAGAGTACATAACACGATCAACAAAAACAGCACCGCTATCTTTGTCAATTTCATATTTTATATTTGCTCCATATGGTATCTCGATTAGAGCGTTTACTTTGTCTGGGTTTTTGCCAGCTGGGATTTTACTTATATTCATCATTTTTCCTTACATGTAAATAGTTTTAAATTCTTGTTTTGATAAATTGTTCCATATCAGAAACGATAGAGTCGATATCTCTTTCGCCATTGATTTTATGGTGCAATCTTTTTGTTGTATAAAAGCTTTGAATTGCTGAAAGAGGTTCTGTGTACACTTTCATACGGTTAAAGAAAACTTCTTCATTATCATCTGCACCACGGTTACGTCCTAATACTCTATCTTTCGCAACTTGTTCGCTAACTTTTACTTCTATAACGTTTACAAGTTCGATATCTTTTTGTTCAGATAAAATCTTATCAAGTGCGTACATTTGCTCAGTCGAGCGTGGATAACCATCTATCAAGATAACATCTTTTGCAGATTTTTTTATAGCATTGATGATTGTACTTACAACTATTTCAAGTGGAACAAGATTGCCTTTTGAGATGTATGAATCTATCTCACGGCCTAGTTCACTTTTGCTTGCAACTTCATCACGAAGAAGTTCGCCAGTTGAAAAGTGTGCTATTTTGTTACTATTTTTTGAAGCAATCAAGCTAGCATCTGTTGTTTTGCCACTTCCTGGTGCTCCTATGATTAAAAAAAGTTTTTTCATTTATTCTCCTTGTTTATTCTGATTCCAAGCTCTCTCAATTGCTCTAAACTCACAACACTTGGTGCTTCTGTAAGTGGGCAGGTTGCTTTTTGTGTTTTAGGAAAAGCGATAACATCGCGGATACTTTCGCTTTTACTTAGTAACATGATAAGTCTATCAAATCCTATAGCGATTCCGCCGTGTGGTGGTGCACCAAATTTTAATGCATCAAGTAAAAATGAGAATTTCTCTTCCGCTTCTTCTTGTGAAATGCCAAGTATTTTGAAAACTTTCTCTTGAAGTTCTTTTTTGTGAATTCTTATACTTCCGCCACCAAGTTCAATGCCGTTTAGTACAACGTCATGAGCTACTGAAGTTATATCTTCCATATCTTCTGCGTCTATGTTGTTTGGTTTAGTGAAAGGATGGTGCATGGCTTTTACACGTCCTTCTTCAACTTCAAACATTTCGAAATCCAAAACCCATAAGAAGTTAAGTTCATCAGGATTTGCAAGACCCATTCTCTTTGCTATTTCGATTCTTAGTCTTCCCATATAATCAAGAACTGTTTTTTTGATGCCAGCACCAAAAAATACAATATCATCAACTTTCAAATCACATCTTTTGATAAGCTCATTGATAGATTTTTCACTCATAAACTTTAAAAGTGGACCTTTTAAGCCATCTTCTTTCATTTGGAAATATCCCAAACCTTTTGCTCCAAATTTTGCAACAAAATCTTCTAATTCTTTGATTTGCTTACGTGAAAAGAAACTATCTCCATTTGGAACTTTTAGTGCTTTTATGCGGTTTTTCTTAGCATCTTTTGCGATTGAAGTAAAAACTTCATTTGATGAGTCTAGAAACAGATCTCCAACTTCGCACATTTTTAAATCATATCTCATATCAGGTTTGTCTGAACCGTAATTTTCCATAGCATCTTTAAAACTCATGCGAGGAAAAGGTATAGCGATGTCGTGTCCGCAAGCTTTAAATATATCTTTTAAAAGTTTTTCTGCAATGTTTAAAATATCTTCTTGTTCACAAAAGCTCATCTCTATATCTATTTGCGTAAATTCTGGTTGTCTGTCTGCACGTAAGTCTTCATCACGGAAGCATTTTGCGATTTGGAAGTATCTGTCAAAACCAGCACACATTAAAAGTTGTTTGAAAAGTTGTGGAGATTGTGGAAGTGCGTAAAATTTACCATTTTGAACACGGCTTGGTACTAGATAATCTCTCGCACCTTCTGGAGTTGCTTTTGTTAAAACTGGAGTTTCAACTTCTAAAAAGCCCATAGCATCAAGTGAATTTCTTGTGGCAATAGCAGCTTTACTTCTTAGTTTAAATGTCTCGTATGATTTTGAATTTCTCAAATCTAAATATCTATGTTTTAGTCTAATCTCTTCATTTACGTTTGGATCGCCTATAACAAAAGGAAGCGGCTCGCTTGGATTTTCGATGATTAGTTGTTCTAAAACTACTTCAATTTCACCAGTTTTTAGTTTTGGATTTACTAAACCTTCGCCTCTACGTCTTACTGTACCATAAGCTCTTAAACAAAATTCATCTCTTACAGATGCTGCTATTTTGTGGGCTTCTTTACTGTCGTTTGGGTCACAAACAAGTTGAATTAAACCACTTTTATCTCTTATATCTATAAAAATAACCCCGCCATGGTCTCTGTAGCTATTTGCCCAACCACAAAGAGTAACCTTACTTCCTACATCCTTAGCACTCAAATCTGTGCAATAGTGACTTCTCAAAGTTTCTATCCTTCTGCTTCAAAATGAAAACATTTGTTAATTTCTAAATTTAAAGCTATTAGTATATCAAAGCATTGCTTTTTTGTTTATAAGATTTGTTTTACATGTAAAAGTTTTTTACGTAAATATTTAGAAAGTAAAGTTATAATCCAACCTTAGAATTTTTGATTAAGGATTTAAATGAGAGAACATTTAATCGCATTACTAGGTAGGTTAGAGGTTGAAACTACGGATTTTTTTGTTACGGCTTGTATCATCGGAATCATTGTTTTAACCGCTTTAATTATATATTTTATCACAAGAGTTATCGTATATAATACACTAAAATCTATAAACGAAAAAAAGCCAAATTTTATCATAAGCAGTTTGCTTCAAAATAACCTTTTCTTTCGTCTTTCATGGTGGCTTCAAGCTTGGATAGTTTATTTTCAAGTCTCTATTTGGATAAATAAAACAAATGGAACTTATGAGTTTTTACACTCCCTCTCAGCTCTTTTTATCATATTTTTTATGCTCTTATCTGTATATTCTGTTATAGATACCATTTTTAAAACTTTATATGAAAAAACTAAAACACCATTTTTTGCTATGCAAAGTGTTATACAAACTATAAAGCTTATTTTAGGACTTATTGCTCTTATATATACAATTTCTGTTTTGATAGATAAATCACCAGTTGCAATTCTTGGTTCACTTGGAGCTATGTCAGCTGTTTTGATGTTAGTTTTCAAAGATACAATTTTAGGATTTGTAGCAGGTCTTCAGCTATCAACAAATAACATGGTTCATGTTGGTGATTGGATTGAGATGCCAAAATATGGAGCCGATGGTGATGTTATAAATATTGGACTTACAACTGTAAAAGTGAGAAATTGGGATAAAACTATAACAACAATCCCAACATATTCTTTAGTCTCAGACTCTTTTAAAAACTGGCAAGGCATGAGAGAATCAGGCGGTAGGAGAATCAAAAGAAGTATGCTTATAGATGTTCACTCTATAAAATTTTTAAGTGATGATGACTACCAAAGACTCTTAAAAGCAAATCTTATACATGAGTATTTGGAAGATAAAAAAGAGGAGATAGAAGAGTTTAATGCAAAACTACAACCAGAACTTGCAAATGCACTAAATGAGAGAAGATTGACAAATATTGGAACTTTTAGAGCTTATGTTTTTAATTATCTAAGAAATAGTCCTAGAATCAAACAAGACATGACTTTGATGGTAAGACAGTTAGAACCAACAAATTTTGGTATTCCTTTGCAAGTTTACTGCTTTACAAATACAGTTCTTTGGACAGAGTATGAAAATATCCAATCAGATATTTTTGATCATATTTACTCTGTTATAGAAGATTTTGGATTGAAAGCTTACCAAACAGAATAAACTTTAATTTATTTACATGTAAAGAAATTTTCTTTACATGAGAGTCGTTAAAAAAGAGAGAACTGCTTCTCTCTTTTAGACTTGGAACCAAGTGTTATATGCGTTTAAGCATAACACGCGAAGTTTTACATGTAAAACTGCACTTTGTCTTACATGTAAACAATATCTTCTTTTTTACTAAACACCAAAAATTAAAATCTTATGTTAAAATCACACTTATGAAGAATACAAATATGAAAACAGATTTTCAAACTATCGGACTAGTTTTGCGAAAAGGCAAGAATCTCAAAAAAGAGTATGAGAAGATAAAAAATGCCTTTTTAAAGTTTAATGCACAAGTAGTTCTTGACAAAGAGAGTGCCGAAACTATCGGAGTTGATGGAGTAAGCGAAGATGAGCTTTATAAAATAAGCGATTTAATCATCTCTCTTGGTGGAGATGGAACACTTCTTGGTGTTTGTAGAACAAGTTATAAATATCAAAAACCAATCCTTGGAATTCACGCAGGAACGCTTGGATTTTTAACAGCACTTCAAACTTATGAGATAGAAGATTTTATACAAAATCTTTATGCTGGCGAGTATATGATAGATGAAAGAATGCTGTTAAAAGCTATTTTGGTAAAAGATGGCAAAGAAGTTATAAAGAGTGTTGCATTCAATGAAGTAGTTTTCTCACGTGCAAGTATTTCGGCAACTGCAAAGATTGAAGCTTACGCTGATGGTGAACATTTTAACAGTTACTATGGAGATGGACTAATACTCTCAACTCCAAATGGCTCGACTGCTTATAATCTTTCAGCTGGAGGTCCCATTGTTTTACCTCAAACTCCAGCACTTATCATAACTCCAATCTGTCCACACTCTTTAACCCAGCGTCCACTTGTTATGTTTAAAGAGCATGAGATAACCCTTTCAAGCAAAGATGATACAGTTATCGTTGTAGATGGGCAAGAGACTTACAATATGAATGATTTTGATAGTTTAAAAGTAACATTTTCAAAATACACCATAAATCTTGTATGCAAAAAAGAGCAAAATTTTTTTAAAACCCTTAAAGATAAACTTCAATGGGGAAGCAGAGAATGATTGAAGGTTTGAGCCTAAGAGAACATTTAGGGTTTGAAAGTGCAAATGTAAACTTTGAAAATGGCTTGGTTGTTTTCACAGGTGCAAGCGGTTCTGGAAAATCTGTGTTTTTTAGTGCACTTTTAAGCGTTTTTGGTCTTGCTTCAACAGATGCGAGTATGATAGAATCAAGCGTTGACAATAAGCTAAATCTTGATGAATTTGGTATAGAAAACGATGAAGTAAATATCTTTAAATGCATCAAACAAAAAAGTATGAGATACTTTATAAATGGTGGTCAAATCCCACAAAAAAGTGTAAAACAAATCTCACAAAGTTTTATAAGTTATCTATCTATCCGTGATACAAACGAGTTTGATAATGTTTCTTTGATAGAGTTAATAGACCTATTTTTGGCAAAAAAAGATACTTTACATGTAAAGAAAATAGAAGAATTTAACGAACTGTTTTTAAAGTATAGCGAAGTAAAAAGTTCACTTTTAAAATTAGAAGAAGAAGAGAGAAAGATAGGTGAACTTAAAGAGTTTGCCACCTTTGAGATAAGCAAAATAGAGAAAATCTCTCCAAAAGTTGGTGAAGACGAAGAGCTTTTAGAATTTAAAAAAATGCTATCAAAAAAAGAGAAAATAAGCAGCACCATAAGTGAAGCAGAAGAGATTTTTAATTTTGAAAATGCGGTAAACAGTGCACTTGATTTGATTGGCAAAAAAAGCGATATTTTTGATGAAGCGATGAATCATTTAAGAGAGATTTTTGAAGTTCAAAAAGATAAATTAAATGAGCTTGAAGATGTTGATATCGAGAGTATACTAGATAGAATCGAGCAAATTAGCGCTTTGAAAAATCGTTATGGAAGCGTTGAAGAGACGCTAGAGTATCTAAAAAAGAAAAAAGAAGAGTTGGCTCATTATGAAAATATAACTTTTGAAAAAAAAGAGTTACAAAAGAGTTTTGAAGAGTTAAGCGTAAAGATTAAAAAGCTTTTAGATGAAATTTCAAAAAAAAGAAAAGAGGCTATAAAACCACTTGAAAATATTATAAATGGTTATCTTAAAGAGCTTTTTTTGGAAAATATGTCTTTACATGTAAAGAGTTGTGAATTAAATAAGCTTGGCGATTTAGAGTTTAGTATAAGTCTAAACAATACAGAGATTAAAAAGATAAGTTCTGGCGAATACAACCGCTTAAGACTTGGCATGATTGCAACCAAAAATGAGTTAAAATCCGTAAAAAACGGTATTTTGATTTTAGATGAGGTTGATTCAAACTTGAGTGGAAAAGAGTCGATGAGTGTTGCAAATATCTTAAAAAAGATTTCAAAAGATTATCAAATCTTTGCGATTTCGCATCATCCTCAACTCTCTTCGTGTGCAAAACAGCATTTTAATATTTACAGAGTTGGTGATAAAAGCTTTATAAAAGAGTTAAATGAAGATGAGAGAATAGAGGAACTTGCTCGTATGATAAGTGGAAAAGATATAAATGAGCAAGCAAGAGAGTTTGCAAAAGAGTTAAGAAGAACAAATAGATAGGAAGTTTTTTAGATGAGTTTGAAGCCATTGATTATAGATACGCATTGCCATTTAGATGATGAAAGATATGATGCAGATTTAGATGAAGTTATAAAAAGAGCAGAAGAGTTTGGAGTTCGTGGTGTTTTAATCCCAGGAGCCGATATACACGATTTAGACAAAGCAAGAGAGATAGCGCATAAAAATAAAAACATCTTTTACGCAGCTGGCGTTCATCCTTATCATATCGAAGATTTTGATGAAAAAACTCTAGAAGAGCATTTAAAAGATGAAAAGTGTATAGCTGTTGGCGAGTGTGGACTTGATTATTATCGTTTGCCAGAGAGCGAGGATGAGATAGCTAAAGAGAAAAAAGAGCAAAAAAGGGTTTTTATAGCTCAGATAAATTTAGCTAAAAAATATAAAAAACCATTACTTATTCACATAAGAGATGCAAATCAAGATAGTTTTGATATTTTGAAAGAATACGCGGTAAAAGAGGGAATTAAAGGAGTTTTGCACTGCTACAACGCTTCGCCACTTTTGCTCGGATTAGAGGGGTTTTACTTTGGAATCGGTGGTGTTTTAACATTTTCAAATGCAAAGGCTTTGGTAAATATCTTGCCACAAATCGCAAAAGAAAAAATTATACTTGAAACTGATGCTCCTTATCTTACTCCAATGCCTTATCGTGGGCAAAGGAATGAGCCCTCATACACTTTTTATGTGGCACAAAAGATGAGTGAAATTTTTTCTGTAAACTTTGAAGAGATAACAAATTTAACATCAGACAATGCAAAAACTCTTTTTAAAGAGTTTGAAAAGTTAATTTAAGATAAAATAAAAGCTTATTATTTTTTAGGGAAAATTAATGAGAAAAATTCTACTCTGTGTAGCCCTTAGTTTTAATTTACTATTTTCGTATTTTAGCGCTGAAGACAGTTACAGCAAACAAGTAAATGTTCTAAGAAGTTTAGATATAGATATATCATTTTTACAAGACAGCATGTTTTTAAATATGAAAGAGGATATAAAAGATTATCAATCAAAGCAGTTTTTGAAGATTTTAGATGATGGTAGCGAATTTGTACCAGTTTTAAAAAATATGTTAAAAGAGGCAAATGTTCCTGATGCATTTTTGTATTTAGCTATGGCAGAATCTGGCTTTAGCACAAAAGCTTACTCAAAAGCAAAAGCTTCTGGTCTTTGGCAGTTTATGGCTCCAACGGCTAAAAAATTTGGATTAGAGATTGATGAATATATAGATGAAAGAAGAGATTTAATCAAATCAACTGAGGCTGCAATTTCATATTTACAAGAGCTACATAACACTTTTGGCAAATGGTACCTTGCTGCTATGGCTTATAACTGCGGCGAGGGAAGAGTAAGTAGAGCTATCAAAGAAGCTGGAAGCGATGATTTGTACACACTTCTTGATGAAAAGAAAAAATACATTCCAGCTGAAACAAGAAGATATATAAGAAAAATCGTTATGATGGCACATCTATCTGAAAATACAAACTTTGTTGTAGGAAATGACGCAAGTCATCTTTTAAACAGCGGAAATAGTGCAGTAGTTTTTGAAAAGATAGAGTTAAAAGGTGGAACATCTCTGGGTTTAGTTGCAAATGCAATTGATATGTCTTTAAATCAACTACTTAGTTATAATGCACACTTAAACTACTTTTTCACTCCGCCAACAAAAGAGAAATATCATATCTACATACCATATGAGAAAATATCGCTTTTAACACAAAACATTGGCTCGATTGAGAGCAAATCTAAATTTTTAGTTCATACAGTAGCAAAAGGCGACTCTTTTTATAAAATAGCTAGCAAGTACAATGTAAAACAAAAAATGATAAAAGACTTTAACAATATAAACAGTGATACACTAAAAATCGGACAAAAATTAGTTATACCTTCAATGGCTAAAGATGCAAAATTTTATGTTATAAAAAATGGTGACACACTAACTTCTATATCGAGTAAATATAAAACTAGCGTACAAAGTATAGTTTTAGCAAACGATTTACAAGGCTCAACTATTTACCCAGGAGATAAACTTGCAATTCCTATGTCATTCTAAAAAAGTTTTACCACTTATTTTAACTGCAGTTTTTATAGCAGGCTGCTCTTCAAAACAAAAAGTTGTTTCTTATACTCCTTCTTCATCAAGTAGTAGCAGTACTCAGGTAAATGATTCAGTTGGAATGCATCAAGCAACCATGAGACCTTATACTGTTTTAGGAAAAACTTACTATCCTTCAACAGTTAGTACAGGCGATACATATAGTGGAGTTGCTAGTTGGTATGGAAAAGATTTTCATAACAAAAAAACTTCAAATGGTGAAGCTTACAATATGTACGGATTAACCGCTGCACATAAAACCTTTCCTATGAATACGATAGTAAAAGTAACAAATACAAAAAACAATAAATCCATAGTTGTACGTATCAATGATAGAGGTCCATTTGTTGCAAACAGGGTAATAGATATGAGTTATGAAGGTGCAAAACAGCTTGATTTTATAAGTACAGGAACAACTCCTGTAAAATTAGAAGTTTTAGGATTCCATGGAAGAACAACTCCAGCTGGAAGTGCTAAAGAGACTATCGTTTTAAGTGATTTTGATGTACAAATCGGTGCTTTTTTAAGACGTGATGGAGCAGTATACACAGCAAATGAGTATAATAAACAATCAAGTATTTACAAAGCTATGGTTTCTGAGGGGTATTTAGACAGCAATGCAATATTTAGAGTTTGGTTACAAGGATTTAAAAGCGAAGCAGAGGCTAGGGATTTTATAGCAAATGGCAAATACCAAGGTGCATTTATAGTAAGGGAGAAGTGATGACAACGATAAGTAGAGACACAAAAGAGACAAAAATAGAGCTAAATTTAGAGCTTTATGGAGCTGGCAAAAATGATATAAAAACAGGTATTGGTTTTTTTGATCATATGCTTGAAGCCTTAAGCAAACACTCTTTGATGGATATAACTCTTAACTGCACTGGAGATATACATGTAGATTTTCATCACAGTGTAGAAGATGTTGGCATAGCAATTGGTCAAGCACTAAAAAAAGAAATTTTTCCAGTAAAAAACGTTGAGAGATTTGGCGAAGCTACTATCTTGCTTGATGAAGCTGCTGTAAATACCATAATGGATTTAAGCAATCGTCCTTTTTTATATTTTGATCTTCCACTTGAAAATAAAGTTGGTGAGTTCGATGCAGAACTTACAGAAGAGTTTTTTAGAGGCTTAGTTATGAATGCGGGACTTAGTGTTCATATGAGTTTTATAAGAGGAAAAAATCGCCACCACATAATAGAAGCAGCTTTTAAATCGTTTGCAGTTGCGCTTCGTCGTGCAGTTGCTGAAAATAAAAGAGTTGGTGTTCCAAGCACAAAAGGTGTTTTATGATTGAATTAATTGTACTTGATGTTGATGGTTGTTTAACCGATGGAAGTATAATATGTTTCGAAGATGGAAATGAAGCTAAAAACTTTAACGTAAGAGACGGTTTTGGGATACTTTGTTGGCAAGCTTTAGGCAAAAAGTGTGCGATTATAACAGGTAAAT
>JBKECC010000001.1:0-2423 GCA_047974135.1 Campylobacteraceae bacterium
TAGCTTTTGAACGCATTACCATACCTGTTCCACTGCTTCCATATCCACTATCACGTTTATAATTTTCAAGCTGAGATATTAAATCTTCTTTTGATAAATTTATCAAATTTCTTGCACTCGAATATGTGCTTTTTTCAGCTTCTTTACCATGACATTTAAAGCAGGTTTTTTCATATATAGCTCTTCCTTCTAAAACATTTCCCTCTTGTTTTTTTATCACTCCTGCATCATCTGAAAAATATTGTCTATATATATCTTGTTTTGTTTGCTGAGCTGGATTAGAACTGTCAATTTTAATTTGTTCTTGTATAGCTTGTTCTATTGGTGAATTTTGATCTTTAAGTTTTTTCTCATCGATAATCTCCAAACTTCCATTTCCACCTGCTGCTTCATACTTTTCAAAAAGTGCTTTTAACTCTTTTGCAAAATCTCCATCGGCTTTTATAATAACACTATTATCATCTGCAAAAATAGATGTACATGTAAAGATTAAAAGTGCACAAGTTAGTTTTTTCAACATAAAAAATCCTTATAAAATTTAAAGAGGTAATTGTAGCAAGTTTTATTAAATAAAAAAGGGAGGACATAAAAAATCCCACCTAAAAGGTGAGATTTTTCTAAGTAAAAATTAGAAGTTATAAAGAGCTTGGAATCTTAATTCATTATTGTCTTCACTGTTGTCATCACTGTCTAACACTGAGTAGTATAGTTGAAGACCAAAGTTTTTAGCAACTTTATATGCTAGTTGACCATAAAACTCATCTTTATCATCATTTACAAAACCAGATTTTGAATGACCATAACCTGCTTCAAAACCAAATTTGTCATAACTAAACCCTGCTTTACCAAAAAATACTTTTTGATCAGGAGTGTTTTGTGTTAAATAGTACAATTGTTTACCAAATTTGATAAAGCCATCATTGTCCCCATCAAGAACATAAATAGGTTGATCATCATCAGTTTTTGTATATCCTAAGTCAACAAAGAACATATCACTTTTATAACCAGCTTGGATACCATAGAAAATACCAGCATCATCAGCGCCTAGACCTTTTGTTTCATCTGCAAGTTTCAAATAGTTTGCTTGACCTTTAACATTAAAGCCTTCCATTGCAAAGCTTGCTTCACCAAATATTGCATAATCAAAAACATTTGTCATTCTAGCAGCCCAAAGTTGTAAACCAACTGGTCCAACTTTACCAATTGCAGCTATAGCACCCAAATCTTCTTCACCCATAATGCCATCATATGCTACACCTCTAGCTACATTCCATGTTCCACCACCAGTATAAGTAGATAATGTATTACTATTCATAGCATTTGTTTGCATATAGTATGCAGCAGCAAATGTCCAATCAGGTACTGCTGTTACAAGAGCTAGGATACCATTACCTCTTGTGCCACCAAATCCAGATTCAGTCCAAGGAGTTGGAATTTCAATTTTACCAGCTTTTACTGTTAATGCATCATTTGCATATTGAAACCAAAACTTATTAACATCAATGCTTCCTGATGCACTTGCACTGTTTGAAGCGTAGTCATTTTTATCAGTTGATAGTGATACACCAAATTTTATATTGTCAGTAATTGGTGATACAATATTAAGTAGACCGGAGAATCTATTTCTTTGTGTACTGTTATCACTATATACAGCGTCTGATTGGTGATAGAATCTGTATCTAGCAAAACCACTTACATCAACACCTTTGATAGCTTCTTCAAGTGGCGTAGCACTTGCAAAAGTTGTCATTGCGCCAGCTGCAACGATTGCAGCAAGACTTAATTTAACTAATTTCATCTTTGCTCCTTAAGCATAAAATATCCCGTATTATAAATGATTTAAACTTAAATTATTTGAAAATATGGAAGGTTTTTAAATTAGTTTGTATAAAAAAGTAACAAGTAAGTAATAAAATTTTATAAAAAGTTATCCAAATTAGTATTGGATAACTTTATTGTTGTAATGATTAAAAAGTATAATTTATTTCAAATCTTAGTTCATTATTTTCTAACGCAGAAACATCAGAGGTGAGAACTGAGTAGTAAAGTTCAAGATATAGGTTTTTTGCATATTGATAAGATACTAAACCATAAAACTCTTCATAGTCATTCTTATTTGCTCCAATTTCTGCTGTACCATAACCAATTTCAGCACCATATTTATTATAAGTTAAACCACCATATAAATAAAAAGTTTTTGCATCGGCTTCGTTTGTATACATCGTATATAGTTGTTGACCAAACTGTATAAATCCATCATTATCGGTTGCTAATGCGTAAATTGGCATATCTTTATCTGTTTTAACATATCCACCATTTACATAAAACAAATCGCTTGCATAACCAACATCAAATCCCATAAATATACCTGATTTATCAGAGGATCCTAAAAGTGTTTTAGCGTTATCTTCCAATCTCAAATA
>JBKECC010000045.1:0-10927 GCA_047974135.1 Campylobacteraceae bacterium
AAGCTTTACACCAAACAAAGCTGCAAAGTTAATATATAAAGTTATAGCTTCAGCAGTTTCAAATGGTGGTTTTGAGCCAGATGAAGTGGTTGTATCATCTTGCAGAATTGACCAAGGTCCAGTTCTAAAAAGATTTATGCCAAGAGCAAGAGGAAGTGCAACACCAATCAGAAAGCCAACTGCACATATTTTTGTAGAAGTAAGCAAAGCAAAGAAGGAAGATTAATATGGGTCAAAAAGTAAATCCAATTGGTCTTAGACTTGGAATCAATAGAAACTGGGAATCAAGATGGTTTCCAAGCAAACAACTATTGGCTTCCAATATCAAAGAAGACTATGAAATTAGAAAATTCTTGAAAAAAGAACTTTATTATGCTGGCGTTAACCAAATTTTAATTGAAAGAACAGCTAAAAAACTGCGCGTTACTGTAGTTGCAGCTCGTCCCGGTATTATCATTGGTAAAAAAGGTTCAGATATTGAGAAGTTAAAAGAGAAACTTCAAAAAATAGTAAACAAAGAAGTAAACGTTAACATCAAAGAAGAGAGACGCCCACAAGCTTCTGCTCAACTTGCTGCTGAAAACGTTGCTATGCAACTTGAGCGCCGTGTTGCTTTTAGACGCGCGATGAAAAAAGTTATTCAAGGTGCACAAAAATCAGGTGCTAAAGGAATTAAGATAAGCGTTTCTGGAAGACTTGGTGGAGCTGAAATGGCAAGAACTGAGTGGTATCTAGAAGGAAGAGTTCCTTTGCATACACTAAGAGCTAAAATTGATTATGGTTTTGCTGAAGCACATACTACATACGGAATTATCGGTGTTAAAGTATGGATTTTTAAAGGTGAAGTTCTTGCAAAAGGCTTACAAGTTGAAAAAACAGAAGAGCCACGCAAAAACAGAGCTCCTAGAGCAAAAAGAGGTAAATAACTATGTTGATGCCAAAAAGAACTAAATATAGAAAAATGATGAAAGGCAGAAACCGTGGTAAAGCTACTCGCGGTACAAGTATCGCATTTGGTGAATATGCTATCAAAGCTATTGAAGCTGGTAGAATTGATTCACGCCAAATAGAAGCTGCTCGTATTGCACTTACAAGACATGTAAAACGTCAAGCTAAATCATGGATTCGTGTTTTTCCAGACAAACCACTAACTGCTAAACCTCTAGAAACCAGAATGGGTAAAGGTAAAGGTAGTGTTGATAAATGGGTTATGAACATTAAACCAGGTCGTATAATTTACGAAATAGCTGGTATTGATGAAGAGTTAGCAAGAGAAGCTTTAACTTTAGCTATGCATAAACTCCCTTTCAAAACAAAAATCGTAACCAGGGATAGTGAAAATGAAATATACTGAGTTAAATGAAAAAAGTGTTCAAGATTTGAACGCATTGTTAAAAGAAAAAAAGTTGCTTTTGTTTACATTAAAACAAAAGTTAAGAACTATGCAGCTGACAAACCCTAATGAGATTCGCGAAGTTAGAAAAGACATCGCTAAAATCAATACAGCAATAGCAGCTAATAAATAGTAGTAGGGGTTAAAAATGGCACTAAAAAGAGAAATTCAAGGTGTAGTAGTTCAAAAAGCTGGAGACAAAACTGCAACAGTTTTGGTTGAAAGAAGAGTTTTGCACCCAAAATATAGAAAAATTGTTAAAAGATTTAAAAAATACTTAGTACATGATGAAGCTAATGCTGCAAAAGCTGGAGATGTAATCTTAGCTGTTGAGTGCAGACCACTTTCTAAAAGAAAATCTTTTAGATTAAAAGAAATCGTTGTAGCAGGAGTTGAGTAATGATTCAAAGTTTTACTAGACTTGCAGTTGCTGACAATAGTGGTGCAAAAGAGATCATGTGTATAAAAGTATTGGGTGGTAGTAAAAGAAGATATGCAACAGTTGGTGATGTAATTGTTGCTTCTGTAAAAAAAGCTATACCTAATGGTAAAATGAAAAAAGGTCAAGTTGTAAAAGCTGTTATCGTTAGAACAAAAAAAGAGATTCATAGAGAAAATGGCTCTTTGATTCGTTTTGATGAAAATGCAGCTGTTATCCTTGACAATAAAGGCGAGCCAATCGGTACTCGTATTTTTGGACCTGTGAGCCGTGAAGTAAGATATGCTAACTTTATGAAAATCGTCTCACTTGCACCGGAGGTTTTATAATGGCAACAAAATTTAAAATTAAAAAGAATGATGAAGTAAAAATCATTGCTGGTGATGATAAAGGTAAAACAGGTAAAGTTTTAGCTGTACTTCCAAAAACTTCTCAAGTAATAGTTGAGGGTTGCAAAGTAGCTAAAAAAGCTGTAAAACCAAGTGAAAAACATGAAAAAGGCGGACACATAAGTAAAGAGATGCCTATTCATATATCCAACGTAGCAAAGGTTGAGGGCTAAAAATGACTAAAACATTAAAAGTAAGATATAACGAAGATATCAAACCAGTATTAGTAAAAGAGCTTGATATCAAAAACCATATGTTAATACCAGCACTTGAGAAAGTTGTTATAAGTGTAGGTGCAGGTGATTCTGCAAAAGATGCAAAAGTTATACAAAATATGACAGATACAATCTCACTTATTGCTGGACAAAAAGCAGTTACAACAAATGCTGTTAAATCTGTTGCTGGTTTTAAAGTAAGAGAAGGTTTTCCTGTTGGTATAAAAGTAACCCTAAGAGGCGAAAATATGTACAACTTCTTAACAAAACTAATCTCAGTAGCTCTTCCAAGAGTTAAAGACTTTAGAGGATTACCAAGAAACGGATTTGATGGACGTGGTAACTACAACTTTGGTTTAAATGAACAATTAATGTTCCCAGAAGTTGAGTATGACAAAATTATTAAAACTCATGGAATGAATATAACAGTAGTTACAACAGCTCAAAATGATAAACAAGCATTTAAACTGTTGGAATTAATCGGAATTCCATTCGCAAAGGGACGCTAATATGGCAAAAAAATCAATGATAGCAAAGGCGAATAGAACGCCAAAGTTTAAAGTTAGAGGTTATACTCGTTGTCAAATTTGTGGAAGACCACATTCAGTTTATAGAGATTTTGGAATTTGCCGTGTATGCTTGAGAAAAATGGCAAATGAGGGATTAATCCCTGGTCTTAAAAAAGCAAGTTGGTAAGGAGAATTTATGATTAATGATTTAATTGCAGATGGATTAACTAGAATTAGAAATGCATCTATGAGAAAACTTGAAGTTACACAACTTATCCACACTAAAGCAGTTGAAGCTATGCTTGGTATTTTCCAAACAAAAGGATATATCGAGAGTTTTAACGTTGTTGAAGAGGGAAATAAAAAATTTATTAACGTAGTTTTAAAATATGATGAAGCTGGAAAGCAAGTTATCAACGAAGTTAAAAGAATTTCAAAACCTGGTCGTCGTGTTTACAAAAACAAAGACGAAATCAAACGTTTTAAAAATGGATATGGTACTTTGATTGTAAGTACATCAAAAGGTGTTTTGGGTAATGACGAAGCACATAAAATTGGTGTTGGTGGCGAGCTACTTTGTAGCATTTGGTAATATAAAA
This sequence comes from Campylobacteraceae bacterium, assembly GCA_047974135.1. Classification (GTDB taxonomy): domain Bacteria; phylum Campylobacterota; class Campylobacteria; order Campylobacterales; family Campylobacteraceae; genus JAIRQK01. The sequence continues at coordinate 3,545 of JBKECC010000045.1, forward strand.
AATATAGGTTTTAGCTTTTTATGGTATTCGATAACCATTCCAAAGTCGTAGACTTATCGTAGACAAGTAAAAAGGAAATAGATGTCAAGAATTGGTAAACAACCAGTAGATATCCCAAGTGGTCTTGAAGTTAAAGTTGAAGGAAACATAATTCAAATTAAAAAAGGAAATGTTTCTAAAGAGTTAGACACAAAGGGAAATGTAAGCGTTAAAGTAGAGGATGGCAAAGTTGTTTTTTCACCAATAGGTGAAGAGAGACAACAACGTGCTTTTTGGGGTACATATAGAGCACTTTGCAGTAACATTATCACAGGGCTTGTAAGTGGATTTCAAAAAAAACTTGAAATTAACGGTGTTGGTTATAGAGCAGCGGTAAATGGTAAAGTTTTAGAACTTCAACTTGGGTACTCACACCCAATCAAACATGAGATACCAGAAGGTATCAATATAACTGTTGAGAAAAACGTTATAACAATTGCAGGAAGTGATAAACAACAAGTTGGACAAACAGCAGCTAAAGTAAGATCATATAGACCACCTGAGCCATATAAAGGCAAAGGCGTGAAGTATGCTGATGAGATAATCATCCGCAAAGCTGGAAAAACCTCTAAGAAGTAAGGGAGTATAAATGAGAGAAAAATTATTAAAAAACAAACTAAAACTTAGAGTTAAAAGAAAAAAAAGAGTAAGAGCAAAAATTTCTGGAAGTGAAAACTTACCAAGAGTTTCAGTATTTAGGTCAAATAGATACTTTTACGCTCAAGCAATTGATGATGTAACAGGTACAACAGTTGCAGCAGTAGATGGTAAAAAACTTTCATTAAAATCTAACAAGACTGATGTGGTTGAACTTGGAAAAATTTTTTCAGAAAGCCTAAAATCAAAAGGTATAGCAAAAGTTTCATTTGATAGAAATGGTTACCTATACCATGGTGTAGTAGCTGCATTTGCACAATCACTTCGTGATAACGGCATTTCGTTATAAAAATAAGGAAGAGTTCAATGGAAAAAATTAATAGAGAAGAATTTGAAGAAGTAATTGTTAACATTGGTCGTGTTACAAAAGTTGTTAAGGGTGGTAGAAGATTTAGATTTACTGCATTAATCGTTGTAGGCAATAAAAAAGGTCAAGTTGGGTATGGTTTTGGTAAAGCAAAAGAGGTACCAGATGCTATAAGAAAAGCAGTTGATGATGCATTCAAAAATATCATCACTGTTGGAATTAAAGGCTCAACTATTGCTCATGACATTGAAGTAAAATACAATGCAAGTAAAATTTTATTGAAACCTGCAAGTGAGGGTACCGGAGTTATCGCTGGTGGCGCAACAAGAGCTGTTGTTGAGCTATCTGGTATTAAAGATATTCTAACCAAATCACTTGGTTCAAATAACCCATCAAATGTTGTAAGAGCTACAATCAAAGCTCTTAGCATGCTAAAAAGCTAATTTGGTAAAAGGATAAAATAGATGTCATTAAACAATCTAAAACCAGCTGATAACTCAACCCACTCTAAAAAAAGAGTTGGTCGTGGTCAAGGCAGTGGAAATGGAAAAACTGCTGGCAAAGGCAATAAGGGTCAAAGAGCAAGAACAGGTTATAAAACAAAAAGAGGATTTGAAGGTGGTCAACAACCTCTTCAAAGAAGATTACCAAAAATCGGTTTTACCTCTAAAGTAGAAAAACCATATGTTATAAATGTAGATAAAAACAAAGCAGTAGCAGAACTTGCAGAAATATCTATAGAAAACATTAAAACTGTTCATAAAATTGCTAAAACAGTAACAAAAATTAAATTGATTGGAGCAACTGCTAAGGATTTATCATCAAAAGTTAAAGATGAAAATATAGTAATTAGCGGACAAGAAAAATGAATAAATCACTAAGAAATAAAATTCTAATCACTTTGGCATTTTTATTTGCATATAGAATTTTAGCTTACGTACCAGTTCCTGGAGTAAACTTAGAGATAATTAAAGAATTTTTTAGCACTAACAGCAGCAACGCACTAGGCATGTTTAACATGTTTAGTGGTAATGCTGCTGAGAGGCTTAGCATTATTTCACTTGGAATCATGCCATACATCACAGCTTCAATCGTTATGGAGCTTATAGCTGCAACTTTCCCAGCAATCGGAAAACTCAAAAAAGAGCGTGATGGTATGGTTAAATACATGCAAATAATTCGTTATGCAACTATATTTATTACCATAGTTCAAGCAGTTGGTGTATCTGTTGGATTAAATAGTATGGGACAAAACCCTATCATGATTGATTTAAATCTTTTCATTGCTATTTCAACAGTTTCTATGCTCGCTGGAACAATGCTTTTAATGTGGCTTGGTGAACAGATTACAAAACACGGTATTGGAAATGGTATAAGCTTAATCATTTTTGCTGGTATCGTTTCAGGTATTCCTTCTGCAATTGGTGGAAGTATCAACCTTGTTAACGAAGGTCAGATGAACTTTTTAGTTCTAATCGCTGTTGTTGCAGTAATTCTTATAACAGTAGGAGTTATTATATATGTTGAGATGGCAGAGAGAAGAGTTGGAATTTCATATTCAAGAAAAGTTGTAATGCAAAATCAACACAAAAGAATCATGAACTATATACCTATTAAAATCAATTTAAGTGGTGTTATTCCTCCAATTTTTGCTTCGGCTATTTTGATGTTCCCTGGAACAATTATGCAAGCAAGTTCAAACCCAATTATTCAAAGAATCAACGACTTTTTAAATCCAAATGGTTACTTTTTTAACCTTTTAATGTTTTTATTTGTTATTTTCTTTTCATATTTTTATGCATCAATTGTATTTAATGCAAAAGATATATCTGAAAACTTGAAAAAACAAGGCGGATTTATCATGGGTGTAAGACCAGGAGCAAGTACTGCTGATTACTTAAATGAAGTAGCAAGTAGATTAACTTTTACTGGTGCAATATATTTAGGTCTTATAGCAACTATACCTTGGGTTTTGGTTAAAATGATGGGAGTACCATTTTATTTTGGTGGAACATCAGTTTTGATCGTTGTTCAAGTTGCACTTGATACTATGAGAAAAATCGAAGCACAAATGTATATGAACAAATATGAGACATTAAGTGCCGTTGGCTTATAAATTATGGCTATAAATATTCGAAACTTCAAAGAGATACAAAAACTTGCAACTGCATCTCGTGCAGTTGCAAAAACTCTCAATTATCTAAAAAATGAATTACATATAGGAATGAGTTTAAAAGAGATAAACAAACTTGGTGAAGAGTATATAAAATCTCTTGGAGCAAGACCTTCTTTTAAAGGATTATATGGATTTCCAGCTGGAGTGATTACCTCTGTAAATGAAGTGATTATTCACGGTATTCCTGATGATTATAAGCTAAAAGATGGTGATATAATAAGTCTTGATATTGGAACTGAAATCGATGGTTGGTATGGAGATGCTGCTATTACTGCTGGCGTTGGTGAAATATCACAACTTGATAAAGACTTAATTGCTTGTTCTTATGATTCACTTATGTATGGCATAAGCATCATCGAAGAAGGAATGCATTTTAAAGAGTTATCTCATGAAATTGAAAAGTTTATTCTTGCTCGAGGTTTTGTACCACTTCGTGGCTTTTGTGGACACGGTATTGGAAAAAAACCACACGAAGAGCCAGAAATTCCTAACTATTTAGAGGGAACAAAAACAAATCAAGGACCAAAAATAAAAAACGGAATGGTTTTTTGTATTGAACCTATGATATGTCAAAAAGATGGAACTCCAAAAATTTTGGAAGATAAGTGGGCAGTTGTATCTGTTGATGGGCTTCGTGGAAGTCACTATGAACATACAGTAGCGATGATTGATAAAAAGCCAAAAATTTTATCATTAGATGAAGAATTTTAAACGGGAGGAAAAATGGCGAAAGATGATGTAATTGAGATTGATGGTAAAGTGATTGAAGCATTACCAAATGCTACATTCAAAGTTGAACTTGATAACAAACATGTTATTTTGTGTCATATAGCTGGCAAGATGAGAATGCACTACATTAAAATCATGCCAGGAGACAAAGTAAAGGTGGAGTTAACTCCTTACAGTTTAGATAAAGGCAGAATAACTTATAGATATAAGTAAGCTATCAGCTTAAAATATGTATAATTACGGCTTTTTGTAAGACTATATGAAGAATTATTGAAAAAGTTACCACTATTTTTTCAATAATTGGTTTAGATAAAATTCTCTAAACCACTTCTGGTTAAGCTCAATTTTAGTGGAAAAAAAGTTTGGGAGACAACCAAGATGAAAGTACGCCCTTCAGTAAAAACGATGTGCGATAAGTGCAAGGTGATCAAACGCAAAGGTATCGTTAGAGTAATTTGCGTAAATCCAAAACATAAACAACGACAAGGATAAAAGACATGGCAAGAATTGCAGGTGTAGATTTACCTAATAAAAAGAGAATAGAGTATGGACTAACCTATATCTATGGCATTGGTCTTCACACTTCTCGTTTGATTTTAGATGCAACAGGTATCTCTTATGATAAGAGAGTTCATGAGTTAAGTGAAGATGAAAATGCTGCTATAAGAAACGAAATTCAAGCACATTATGTGGTTGAAGGTGATCTTAGAAAAAGCGTAGCAATGGACATCAAATCATTAATGGATTTAGGCAGTTATAGAGGTATTAGACACAGAAAAGGTCTTCCTGTTCGTGGTCAAAAAACTAAAACAAATGCTCGTACTCGTAAGGGTAAGAAAAAAACTGTTGGCGCAAAAGCTAAATAGGTCAAGGATAAAATAGATGGCAAAAAGAAAAGTAGTAAGAAAAAAAGTTGTCAAAAAAAGCATCGCTAAAGGTGTTGTCTATGTATCTGCGACATTTAACAACACAGTTGTAACAGTTACAGATGAGATGGGCAATGTTATTGCTTGGAGTAGTGCAGGTAGCCTTGGATTCAAAGGTAGCAAAAAATCAACTCCTTATGCAGCTCAACAAGCAGTTGAAGATGCATTAGTAAAAGCAAAAGATCACGGCATCAAAGAAGTTGGCATAAAAGTTCAAGGACCGGGAAGCGGTCGTGAAACAGCGGTAAAAAGTATCGGTGCAAGCGATGGTATCAAAGTAACATATTTAAAAGATATTACTCCATTACCTCACAATGGATGTCGTCCACCAAAACGTCGTCGTGTGTAAGTTTGTAAACTAACGCTCAAAATAATTGAATATTTTTTTGGTTTTTTAAAGATATAGGAGAAATAAAAAATGGCAAGATATAGAGGACCTGTTGAAAAACTTGAGCGCCGACTTGGTGTGAGCCTTGCATTAAAAGGTGAAAGAAGATTAGCAGGTAAAAGTGCGCTTGATAAAAGACCTTATGCTCCAGGGCAACATGGTCAAAGAAGAACAAAACTTAGCGAGTATGGACTACAATTAAAAGAGAAACAAAAAGCTAAATTTATGTATGGTATTTCTGAAAAACAATTTAGAAAACTTTTCCAAGATGCAAAGAGAAAAGAAGGAAATACTGGAGAAAACTTAATAGCATTTATCGAACAAAGATTAGATAATGTTGTTTATAGAATGGGTTTTGCAACAACAAGAAGATTTGCAAGACAAATCGTAACTCACGGACATATTTTAGTAGATGGTAGTAAAGTTGACATTCCATCTTTTAGAGTAAAACCAGGACAAAAAATTGAAGTTTGTGAAAAAAGTAAAAAAAATGCACAAATTCAAAGATCGCTTGATCTTACTGCTCAAACAGGAATCGTTTCTTGGGTTGATATAGATAAAGATAAAGTGTTTGGTATTTTTACAAGATTACCTGAAAGAGCTGAAGTTATCATTCCAATTGAAGAGAGATTGATTGTAGAGCTCTACTCTAAATAATAAGGAGTATTGTTAAGATGAGTAAAACAAACGTATCAGCATATATGCCAACCGAGCTTGAAGTTTTAAGCTTAAGTGAAAAAGTAGTTAAGATTAGTGCTTACCCTTTTCAAGCAGGATTTGGTATTACAATAGCACATCCATTAAGACGTCTACTTTATAGTAGTACAGTAGGTTTTGCAACAACTTCAGTTAAAATCGAAGGCGTAACTCATGAGTTTGATAGCATGAGAGGTATGCTTGAAGATGTTGCACACTTCATTATTAATCTTAAAACTATCCGTTTTAAAATTAAAGGAAGTGAAAACCGTGTAGTTGCAAACTACTCTTTTAAGGGACCAAAAGAGATAAGAGGAGCTGATTTATCAAATAATGAGCTTCAAATTGTAACTCCAGATGCATATCTGGCTACTTTAAATGAAGATGCAGAACTAAACTTTAGCGTTGTTGTTGAAAAAGGAATAGGTTATATTCCAAGTGAACTAACAAGAGAGAGTTTAGGTGATGGATATATAGCACTTGATGCATTTTTTACACCAGTTCAAAAAGTTGTTTATGATATCGAAAATGTTTTAGTTGAAGATAGTCCAGATTTTGAAAAAGTAGTTTTTACAATCGAAACAGATGGGCAAATCTCACCAATTGATGCATTCAAAGATTCATTAAAAGCTTTGAGCGACCAAATGGCAGTATTTAATGGCGTTTATGATGCAACTATAGTAAAAAAAGAGACACCAGCTCATAATGGCGGCGAGTTTTCAAAATTGTTACAAAATATAAGTGAACTAAACCTAAGCGTTAGAAGCTTTAACTCACTTGATAAAGCTGAGATAAAATTTGTAGCAGAACTTGCACTTATGAGTGACAATGATCTTAAAAATTTAAAAAATTTAGGCAAAAAATCTCTTGATGAGATTAAAGCTGTAATGGAAGAGATTGGCTACCCTATAGGAACTCCATTTTCTTCAGAAAATGCTACCGCTCTTAAAAAGAGAGTTAGCGAATTAAAATCAGAAGCAACTAAGGGATAACCAATGAGACATAAACACGGATATAGAAAACTAGGTCGCACATCTTCTCATAGAGGTGCGCTACTTAAAAATTTATCTATTGCTATTATTAAAAGTGAAAAAATTGAAACTACACTTCCAAAAGCTAAAGAGTTAAGAGGTTTTATTGAAAAACTAATTACTCGTGCTAAAAAAGGTGATTTCAATGCTCACAGAAGTATTTTTGCTGCTCTTCAAGATAAAGAAGCTACAAACAAATTGGTTGTAGAAATAGCTCCAAAATACACTGAGAGAAACGGTGGCTACACTAGAATCACAAAAACAAGACTAAGACGCGGCGACGCTGCTGAATTAGCAATTATAGAATTAGTATAATTTTTTAAATTTCCTCATGTAGAGATTCTCTCATGAGGAAAACTTTCTTCAATCTTTTTCCTTCAATACTTTAAATATTTTCTACATGTAAGCTTTAAATAAATTACGCATCTTTTTTG
>JBKECC010000054.1:0-9889 GCA_047974135.1 Campylobacteraceae bacterium
GAAAACTAACATCATATCCAGCAACTTTGGATAACGAAAAACTTGAAAGAAGCAAAGATGCTGACATTATCATCACCAATAAAGTAGTTTTTGATAAAGAAGCTTTGATAAAACTTCCAAAATTAAAACTCATTTGCCTTTTAGCAACTGGCATGAATAACATCGATTTACAAACCGCAAAAGAGTTAGGCATAGTTGTAAAAAATGTGGCTGGATACTCAACAAACTCTGTAACACAAGTAACTTTTATGTTAGTGTTAGCTCTTGTTGGAAGACTTAGAGCTTATAACGATTATGTAAGAGATGGCGAGTGGTGCAACTCTCCTGTTTTTACAAACCTAGAGAGACCATTTTATGAAATCAGTGGTAAAAAATGGGGCATTATAGGACTGGGTACAATCGGTAAAGAGGTGGCAAAGATAGCAACCGCTTTTGGATGCGAAGTTTACTACTACTCAACTTCTGGCGTAGAGAGAAAAGAAGACTATAAAAGATTGTCATTAGATGAGTTATTAAAAACTTGCGATATCGTAACGATTCATGCGCCATTAAATGATAAAACCAAAAATTTAATCGATAAAAAAGAGTTAGCGCTTATGAAAAAAGATGCCGTTTTAGTAAATCTCGGTCGTGGTGGCATCGTAAATGAAGTTGCTCTAAGAGAAATCATCGACAAGAAAAAACTATTTATTGGAACTGATGTTTTAGAGTTTGAGCCGATGAGAAAAGATTCTCCGCTTTATGGAGTTACATGTAGAAGAGTTATCATCACTCCACACATTGGCTGGGGAAGCGTTGAGGCAAGAAACAAGCTTGTTGGCCTTGTTTGTGAAAATATAAAAACTTTTATAGAAAAAGGAGTTTAACGTGGCAGCAAAAGAGCATAGTTTTGACATAAGTGCTGAGCTTAATATCCAAGAATTTAAAAATGCGTTAGAGCAAACAAAAAAAGAGATAACAAGCAGATTTGATTTTAAAGGTGTTTTAGCAGAGCTTGATTATAACGAAAAAGCAAAAACACTAACCATAACATCTTCAAGCGACTCTAAAGTTGAAGCCATTTTCGACATGATGACAAGCAAGGCAATCAAAAGAGGATTGTCTCCTTCTATTTTAAAAGAGAGCAAAAAAGAGAGTGCAAGTGGCGGAAATGCGAGGATTGTTTACTCTATAGTTGATACCATAAGCAGTGATGATGCAAAAAAAATAGTAAAAATCATAAAAGATGAAGGCTTAAAAGTGCAAGCCAGTATTCGTGGAGATGTTGTAAGAGTTGTTGGAAAGTCGATAGACGATTTACAAGTTTGCATTAAAACGATTCGTGAAAAAGAGTTAGGACTTCCTATAAGTTTTACAAATTTAAAATAGTTTCTTTACATGTAAGTTTAAGAGGTGAGCAATCATCTCTTTTTTTAAAGCTTTACATGTAAAGTTTAACTTACAATTGATTAACAAGTTTTTGCTAAAATTTTACAATTTTTTTAAGGATTATTAGTGCAAAAAAAGTTCTTATACCCCTACTCTTCGTCCTTTCACCTCTTTTTTTCTATGGCTGCAATAAAAAACAAAATGAAACATCCGCGGAAGTACCAGTTGAAGTTGGTTATGTAATACTAAAACCACAAGAAGTTGCTTTACAAGAGGAGCTATCTGGTAGGGTTAAACCAGTTTTCATCTCTGAGGTAAGACCAGAGGTTAATGGAATCATAAAAGAACAAAATTTCAAAGAAGGAACTTTTGTAAAAGCTGGCGATATTTTATATGAGATAGATAGTTCAGTTTATAATGCAACATATCTCCAAACAAAAGCAGCGCTTGAGAGTGCAAATGCAAATCTAATCAGCGCAAAATCAAAAAGTGAAAGATACGATGAACTTTTAAAACAAGATGGTGTTTCAAAGCAAGATGCAGACGATGCAAAAGCTACATATTTACAAGCGCTAGCAACCATAAAAGAGAGAGAAGCTAGCTTGCTTAGTGCTGAGATAAATTTGGAAAAAACAAAGATTAGAGCACCTATTTCTGGTATTATTGGTATCTCTTCGGTTACAAAAGGTGCACTTGTAACAGCAAGCCAGACAAGTTCCCTTGCAACTATAAGATACACAAAATCCATGTATGTAGATTTAAGCCAATCAAGCATGGCACTATTTGAATTAAAAAAGAAACTTAGTAGCGAAAATATAAAAAAAGGTAGTATGGAAGTTAGCTTAAAACTCATTGATGACTCTATGTATAAACGCAAAGGAAAGCTGCAATTACAAGAAGTTTCAGTTGATGAGAGTACTGGTTCTGTTACTCTAAGAGCAGAATTTCCAAATGAAGAAGGCGAACTGCTTTCTGGCATGTTTGTAAGAGCAGTACTTGAAACGGTTATAGACTCAAGCGCTTTTCTTGTTCCACAACAAGCTGTAAGCAGAGACTCAAAAGCAAATCCTATCATAACTATAGTGCAAGATGACAATAGCACAAAACAACAAATCATAAAAACAGAAAGAGCAGAAGGAAGCGTTTGGGTTACAACCTCTGGCGTAAAAGCTGGGGATAAGATAGTCATTGAGGGATTAAACAAAATCAACGAGAGAAGTAAGGTAAGCCCTGTCGATGTTACAAACAAATATGTTAAATAATATAAAAGACTTATAATGATAGCTCGTTTTTTCGTAAACCGACCAATATTTGCTTGGGTTATCTCACTTGTAATCATGATAGCAGGTGGGCTATCCTTGCAAAATCTAGCGGTTGAACAGTACCCAGATATCGCTCCTCCAACTATTAGAATTTCTACCACATATTCAGGTGCTTCTGCAGAATCCATCGAAAACAGTGTTATACAAGTTATAGAGCAACAATTAACCGGACTTGATGGTTTGCTTTACTTCTCGTCAAGTAGTTCAAGCAGTGGAAGTGCTAGAATAAATGTAACTTTTATACAAGGAACAGACCCTGACATTGCACAAGTTCAAGTAAACAATAAAGTTGAACAAATCATGTCAAGGCTTCCTGATGATGTGCAAAGAAATGGTGTTACTGTTGCAAAAACACAAACAGACTTTTTGCTTCTTGCTTCCATCTACGACTCAACCGGAACAAGAGAGAGTGCTGATGTAGCCGACTTTCTTGTTAGTAACTTACAAGATCAAATTTCAAGAATAGAAGGAGTTGGCGGTGTTCAAGTTTTTGGTGGTCAATATGCTATGCGTATTTGGCTAGATCCAAAAAAACTCGAAGCTTACAATCTTATGCCTTCTGATGTAAATTCAGCTATTGATGCGCAAAACTCTCAAGCATCGGCTGGAAGCATAGGAGCTTTACCTGTCATAGATGACCAACAATTAAACTTTGTTGTTGTTGCAAGATCAAAATTAAAAACTGCCGAAGAGTTTGCAAATGTAGTATTAAAAAGCAACTCTGATGGCTCCATAGTAAGAATCAAAGATGTTGCAAGAGTTGAGATGGGAAGTCAAAGCTACTCAACTATAAGCAGATTAAACGGTTATCCATCTTCTGGTATAGCCATACAGTTAGCTTCTGGAGCAAATGCTATATCAACTGCAAACAAAGTAAAGGCTCTTTTAGTTCAATACGAACCAACGCTTCCTGCTGGTTTTCAAATAGCATATCCAAGAGACACTACACTTTTTATCGAAGCTTCCATACAAGAGATTGTAAAAACTCTATTTGAAGCTATATTTTTAGTTATCTTTGTTATGTATATCTTCTTAAAAAGTTGGCGAGCTACCATCATCCCAGCCATTGCCGTTCCTGTAGTTTTACTTGGAACATTTGCCATACTTTACGCTCTTGGCTTTACCATAAACACATTAACGATGTTTGGTATGGTTTTATCTATTGGCTTGCTTGTTGACGATGCTATCGTTGTTGTTGAAAATGTTGAAAGAAACATGAGAGAAAAACACCTCCCTCCAAAAGAAGCAACCATCATAGCCATGGAAGAGATAACAAGTGCGCTGATTGGCGTTGCCGTTGTTTTATCTGTTGTATTTTTGCCTATGGCATTTTTTGCAGGTTCAACTGGAGTTATATATAGGCAATTTTCTGTAACTATCATATCTGCCATGGTTTTATCTGTTGTTGTTGCTTTAACCTTGTCTCCTGCTCTTTGTGCAACGTTTTTAAAACCTCATCAAGAATCAAAAAGAAGAGGACCTGTTATATGGTTCAATGAAAAGTTTGAATTATTTACACAAAAATATGCAAAAGTAGTTGAAATATTTCTAAAAAATCCTATCAAATGGATGGCTGTGTATCTTGGCATTATCGCTCTTTTTATCTTTGTGTTTGTAAAACTTCCTACGAGCTTTTTACCAAAAGAAGACCAAGGTATGATAATGGTTCAATTCACTCTTCCCTCAGGCGCTTCTGCTTCAAGAACAGCAGCAGTTGCTGAAGTTGTGAGAGATTATTTTATGAATGAAGAAAAAAGCAATCTAAATGCAATCTTCACATTAGCTGGTTTTAGATTTGGAGGAAGTGGGCAAAATGGCGGTATGGCGTTTGTCTCTTTGGTTAAATGGAGCGATAGAACTGGCGTTGAAAACGAAGCAGACTCAATCTCCCAAAGAGCATCACAAGTATTTTCAAATCCTGCCTCAAAGTACTTTATAAGAGATGCAAGGGTTATCATGATGAATCCTCCCGTTATCCAAGGTTTAGGGCAAACAGACGGATTTGAATTTCAACTACAAGCAACAGCAGCTCTTACAAGAGATGACTTAAGAGTAGTTAGAGAAAATATAATGAATGAGGCAAGAACAAGTCCAAACATTGCCTCAGTTAGAGCAGATGAAGCAGAAGCAACCCCGCAACTTAGAATTCAATACGACAATGAAAAGATATTTGCTTCAGGACTTAGCTTTAGCAATATAGACAACACGCTAAGTTCTGCGTGGGCCGGAACTTACGTAAATGACTTCATAGACCGTTCACGAGTTAAGAGAGTTTATGTTCAAGGAGATGCACCTTACCGCTCGAAACCAGAAGATTTGTATATGTGGAGTGTAAGAAATTCAAACGGAACCATGACATCTTTTAGAGAGTTTGCAAAGATTGATTACGAGTACGGCGAACAGACACTTTCACGCTATAACGGACTTATCTCATATGAAATTCAAGGAGCGGCTGCATTTGGTGTAAGCTCGGGTGTTGCCATGGATACCATGGATGAAATTGCAAATAGACTCTCAGATGGAACAATACACTCTTGGAGTGGCTTGTCTTATCAAGAGAGGATTGCTGGTGGACAATCTTTAGAACTTTACTTGGTTTCAATCTTGATAGTGTTTTTATGTCTTGCAGCACTTTATGAGAGTTGGTCTATACCTTTTTCAGTGTTAATGGTAGTTCCTCTTGGAGTTTTAGGAACTGTTTTGGCTGCATATTTTAGAGGATTGGATAACGATGTTTACTTCCAAGTAGCTCTTCTTACAACTGTTGGACTTGCTTCTAAAAATGCCATACTAATCGTTGAATTCGTTGAAGATGCACACAAAAAAGGTAGAGATTTGATTCATGCAGCTATTGAGGGAGCTACCTTAAGACTACGTCCTATCATCATGACATCGCTTGCTTTTATAGCTGGTGTTACTCCTCTTGCCATGTCTTCTGGAGCTGGAGCAAATAGTAGGATTTCTATAGGTACTGGAATCATCGGTGGAACATTAACTGCAACCTTACTTGCTATCTTTTTTATTCCACTCTTTTTTGTAATTATTAGAAGAATTTTCTCATTTGGAAAGTAACAAATACTCCGCTTTTGGAGTATTTGGCTTTTACATGTAAGTATTAAAAATCAACTCTTACAAAAACAATCATTTTCATGGTCATCTATAAGTCCAGCGGCTTGTAAAAACGAATATATAGTAACACTTCCTACAAACTTAAAACCTCTTTTTTTCAAATCTTTTGTTATATCATCAGAAAGCTTTGAAGTTGTTGGAGCATCTCTAAAATAACTAACACTATTTTTTATCTGTTTGTTACCAACTTTTTCCCAAAAGTAGTTTTTGATACTTCCAAACTCTTTTTGAATATCCAAAAAAAGCTTTGCATTATTTACTATAGCATCAAGTTTTGGGCGGTTTTTTATAACATCATAATTTGATAAAACTTCATCAATTTCTTTACATGTAAAGTTACTAACAGTTTTTAAGTCAAAGTTAGCAAACGCTTTTTTGTAATTATCTCGTTTTTTCAATACAGTAAGCCAACTAAGTCCTGCCGCTTGTGTTTCTAAAGAGAAAAGTTCAAACAATTTTTGCTCATCAAAAAGTGGCTTTCCCCACTCATTGTCATGATAATTTACATAAATCTCATCGCTCAGTTTTACCCAACCACATCTCTTTTTTTGCATGAAAACTCCTCTTAGATTTAATGTGATATGTTACAATCTTTTTTTATTTCTACAAACAAAACTTTCAAAATGAAATAAATATATAAGGATTTTTATGAGAAAAAGAAGCTTATTTATCGTAATTTTTATAGCCATTGCCCTTGGTTTGGTTTGGTTTTACGATAAACAAAATAATACAACACTCAATGTTCCACTAAATGTTAGCGAAGCTGGAGTCGTTACAAAGATGGAGTTTAAAGTAAAAAATGCAGCACCTTATGCTCTAAGAGTTGAAATTAGTAATGTAAAAGATGAAAACAGAAAAGAACTTTTTTCACTGCCTTTATCTTTTACTTTAAGCCTAAAAGAGAAGAGTAAAAATCTTGTTTTTGTGGATGAAGAGTTTATCATCAACGGCATATCAGGAGAAAACAAAGATAAAAGTGTTTTTAGAGAGATTGGCAATTATCTTTTTGAAGAAGGAGATTATGAGATAATCTTTACTCCAAAAACAAGTGAAACAAGACTTCAAGCATATAAACCTAGTTTATCGCTTAAAATCATGGATAAAAAAGAGTAAAAGCCTTTCTCATATAAAGGCTTAGCTGATTTTAAAACCTTGCTTTGTGAAATCATCTCCATCTTCTTTTTTTCTCAAAGCTTCAAGTTCAGCTTTTTGTGGTCCATTTAAGGCTATAACAATCACTTCGATTACCAAACAAATCGTAGCAAATTTGATATTTGCGCTAACAAAATAGACAACAAGTCCAGCGATAACAAATACTTCTAAAAATGCTATCGATATAAAATAAAAACTCAAATATCTACCAAAAAAATTTATCTCTTTACCGTTGCTATCTAACTTTTTCTCTTTTGGTGGTTCGTAATTTCTTATCCATTTTTTTCTATAACTTGTAACTCCAAACCCAGCTACAACCAAAAGGATAGTTATAAGCATAAAAAGCATAGTAGATGTTTCATAACTTATGTTTGTGTTAGCTAACGGCTCTTGATTTTCCATATAAATTACCCACAAAATGATTAAGTAAGTAAAAACGCTACAAACGATTGCTAGATGAACCGATAAAGCACCTCTGTATCTGTTCTTGAAAGTTAAATCATCCATTTTGAAACTCCTTTTTGTTTACATGTAAAGATTTTATTTCTCTTCTTTTGCTAAAAGCTCTTTAAACTCTTCTTTGTTTGGTGAAATAAAAAAAGTCAATACTCCGCACAATATTATCTGGGCTATCACTATTTTTATATCTCCACCAAACAAAAATATAAAAAATAGACAAAATGGTGCTAACTCTAACACCATCCACCAGATAACCAAAACTCCCATATATCTGTTTATGGGTGCCACTTTGTTTGGTTTATAATTTTTTACCCAATTTTTTATGTATAGTTTTGAAGCGATGAAAACGGTAAATATGTAGAAAAATATAAAAATATTTGCCTTTGTAAAGTCTACACTAAAAACAAAAAACTGTGAAAAAAGATAGATATATTTTGCTACTAACAAGATTAGTGCTATATATAAAAATCTCGTAAAAACTACTGCTAAATGTATCTTTTGAAGTGTCTCAAAGCTAAACTCTTTTCCCTTTTTTGTCAAGCATTTCCTTTGCATACAATAAGTATAAATTTCAGTTTGAATTATATCTACTATTGATGAATTTAGTTTGTTAGTTATAGCAACCTTTCCTACATGTAAATGCTATAATTAAAATTGAAAATGAAGTAATTTCACGAATGTTATAGCAACCTTTCCTACATGTAAATGCTATAATAAAGCAAAGTTAATAAATCCTCTATCGGTTGTTATAGCAACCTTTCCTACATGTAAATGCTATAATATTTATTATATTAAATGTACCAGATGCATTGTTATAGCAACCTTTCCTACATGTAAATGCTATAATCATCATTTCTGTGATGTTAGTGTAGTTATCGTTATAGCAACCTTTCCTACATGTAAATGCTATAATATTAATATAAAATTTAGTTGAGCTTAATGCGTTATAGCAACCTTTCCTACATGTAAATGCTATAATATATAAGGTAATGATTGAGCAAATACTTCAGTTATAGCAACCTTTCCTACATGTAAATGCTATAATGATATATGCAGGCAAAGACAAACACTTGAAGTTATAGCAACCTTTCCTACATGTAAATGCTATAATAACTACCCTATTCTTTCTATCGTTTTTTTCGTTATAGCAACCTTTCCTACATGTAAATGCTATAATAAAAATGTTATTTTTAAATTATATTTTAAAGTTATAGCAACCTTTCCTACATGTAAATGCTATAATTGCAACAAATATGCTTTATCGTGAACTTTGGTTATAGCAACCTTTCCTACATGTAAATGCTATAATTGGAACATAAATGAAGTGTGCATCATAAGCGTTATAGCAACCTTTCCTACATGTAAATGCTATAATTCGGGTCTTGCTTTAACCCAAATATCCTCTGTTATAGCAACCTTTCCTACATGTAAATGCTATAATGCTAAGAGGTTTGCACTCATATCTTTTTGTGTTATAGCAACCTTTCCTACATGTAAATGCTATAATTACACCTTACAGTATATCTCATACAGTTTGGTTATAGCAACCTTTCCTACATGTAAATGCTATAATTGAAATTGGCAAGCCTTTAACAGTTGGAGGGTTATAGCAACCTTTCCTACATGTAAATGCTATAATTATGTGTCCATCTTTATATGGTTTTGGTGCGTTATAGCAACCTTTCCTACATGTAAATGCTATAATCTTAGGAGGATTACATGCAGGTAGATTTATGTTATAGCAACCTTTCCTACATGTAAATGCTATAATACACTTAACGATTATGAGTATCTTGATGATGTTATAGCAACCTTTCCTACATGTAAATGCTATAATTGTGAGTATTATATAATAAATTTAGACCAAGTTATAGCAACCTTTCCTACATGTAAATGCTATAATAAATATCATGATTTAAATGTCTATGATAAGGTTATAGCAACCTTTCCTACATGTAAATGCTATAATCATATCTTTTTTAGATGTACTAACTTTTTGGTTATAGCAACCTTTCCTACATGTAAATGCTATAATACAAGGAGACCCCTTAGACGCTAAGAATTTGTTATAGCAACCTTTCCTACATGTAAATGCTATAATGGTTTTTGCGTCAAGTGCAAAAATTAAATAGTTATAGCAACCTTTCCTACATGTAAATGCTATAATAAAAAAAGGCGAAGAGGGATACACGGTATTGTTATAGCAACCTTTCCTACATGTAAATGCTATAATGCGTACATGGTATTCACACGGATGTTATAGGTTATAGCAACCTTTCCTACATCTAAATGCTATAATTAATGAAGAAAACATAACTAAAGCTCAAACGTTATAGCAACCTTTCCTACATGTAAATGCTATAATTTATCCTAATCATAAGCAATGGTTATATTAGTAATAGCACACTTTCCTACATGTAAATGCTATAATATATTCATATAACGATATAGTCTGATTT
>JBKECC010000103.1:0-5092 GCA_047974135.1 Campylobacteraceae bacterium
AAAACTGAGCATTTGCAAAGTTGAATTGCATAATCTTTGTATGAGTCAAAAATCTCTTTTGAAGCCATGTGGTTACTGATATTTTTTGTAAAACTTTTGATACTTTCACTTATTCTTACTAACTCGTTTGTAACTTTTAAATAAGAGACAAGTTCTCTAAGTTCTGTTGCTTCTGCACCAAAAAGAGCTAGTGAAGTTACTATCTCATTGTCTATAGAGTTTGCGCTACTATCTATATTTTTTAGAGTAGCTCTAGCATTTTCAAACTCTTTTTCGTCTTGTGTCTCTAATCCTTTTAGCATTTTTTCACAAGATTCGTTTATAACTGAGCCAAATTTAAGTAAATCAGCTCTTATCTTTTCTAACTTTTCTATATGTCTTGCAAGCATTATCTTTTCCTTATAATTAATGTTTGGATGTGGATACTACTCAAAAAGTGTTACCAACTGATAACAAAACTTTACATGTAAACTTTTAAGCGCAGTATACCTTTTTTATCTTTTTGTAATCATTTCGTAACGATGTATTTTTATAATTTCGCACTTTAAAATTTTTAGGAGTTTAGTATGTTGAAAAAAACAATAGCTTTAATTGCCCTTGGTGCGATGAGCTTAATGGCTGCAGATAAGATAAATGGAGCTGGAGCATCATTCCCTGCGCCTGCTTATACAGGTTGGGCTTATTACTACCAACAAGAGACAAAAAATCAAGTAAATTATCAATCCATAGGATCAGGCGGTGGTATCAAACAAGTAACAGCTAGAACTGTTGATTTTGGTGCAAGCGATGAGCCTTTAAAAGATAAAGGTATAACTGACGCAAACGTTTACCAATTTCCTACGTTGATTGGTTCAATCGTTTTAGCACACAATATCGCTGGTGTTAAAGATAGTGATTTAAAACTTAAAAATGAAGTTTTAGCAGATATTTTTGCTGGTAAAATCAAAAAATGGAATGATCCAAAAATAGCAAATGACAACCCAAGTGTAAAACTTCCAAATGCTGACATCGTAGTTGTTAGAAGAAGTGATGGAAGTGGTACAACTTTTAACTTCACAAGCTTTTTAGCAGGAGTTAGCAAAGAGTGGAAAGATAGCTTTGGTATCGGTAAAGCTATAGAGTGGCCAGTTGGTATCGCTGCAAAAGGAAACGAGGGAATTGCTGCACTTGTAAAGCAAACTCCAAACTCAATTGGTTACCTTGAAAATGCTTACGCTTTATCAAACAACCTTCCTCGTACAACACTTACAACAAAAAGTGGTAAATGGGTAAAACCAACTGACGATAACTTCAAAGCTGCTGCAGCTGGTGCAAAATGGAGCAAAAGCGAAAATTTCTATCAAATGCTAGTTCTTCAAGATGGCGACAGTGCTTATCCAATCGTAGCTGCTACATTTATACTTTTACCAACAGATAAAGCTGATGTAAATGCAAAAGTTACAAAATTCTTTGACTGGGCGTTTAAAAATGGCGATGAGAGCATAACAAAACTTGGTTACGTTCCACTTCCAAATGAGACAAAACAGTTAATTCGTGAATACTGGAATGATAAAAAAATAGCTCCAGCTAAATAACTCTTTTCAACCTTTACATGTAAACCCTCCCCTTGTTTACATGTAAAGAGTTTTTCCCTATTTTAAGCCTCAAAACAGATATTTTCACAACTTTTTAAAAAAACAAAAATCTTACTCTTGTAACACTTTAGTAATAATCTCTTCATAAAATACAAGTCAAAAACCACAATAAAAGAGGATAGTTTAAATTGAAAAAGTCTCTTGATTTTATATTTTTAAATCTTACAAGAATAGCCGCTTTTGGCCTTTTCTTCATACTCATCACAATGTTTGTTGTTTTGTTTATAGAAGCAAAACCAGCAATGGATGCATTTGGCTTAGAGTTTTTAACAAACTCAAGATGGGCTCCAAATATGGATATATATGGAGGTCTTCCTGCTATTGTTGGAACTATCCTTTCAACTATCATAGCTATGGTTTTAGCTATACCAATAGCGATGGGAGTTGCTATATTTTTAAGTGAAATCTCTCATGAAAGACTAAAATCTCCTATAAGCACCGCTATCGAGTTACTCGCTGCAATTCCTTCGGTTATTTACGGTATGTGGGGCTTTTTCTACCTTGTTCCACTTATACGTGACTTTTTTGGAGGAAGCGGCATAGGACTTTTAACCGCTGGTATAGTTTTGTTTGTAATGATTTTACCTTTTATGGCTTCTGTTGCAAGAGATGCGATGAATACAACTCCAAATATCCTAAAAGAGTCGGCTTATGCTTTGGGGGCTACAAAATGGGATGTTATAAAAAGCGTTATCATTCCTTATGCAAAAGCTGGAATCGTTGGAGGAGCTATACTCTCTCTTGGACGCGCCGTTGGTGAGACGATGGCTGTAACTTTTGTTATGGGAAATGTTCACAAAATCCCAGAACTTATAACAAGTGCTACAACTTCTATACCTGTAACTTTAGCAAATGAATTTAACGAAGCAGAGTCAGCCTTGCACTTCTCAAGTCTTTTCTATCTAGCACTTATACTATTTTTGATAAGTTTTATAATCATAGCGATTGCAAAGTTTATCTTTTTAAGAAAACTTAGGAGTATAAAATGAGTCCAAAAGCAAAAAGAGTTTTAGTAAATAACATAGTTTTAGTATTTTGTGTAATTTGTGCCATTATAGGCATAGCATTTCTTTTTTGGATACTTTTTGTTCTTTGTTATAAAGGGTTTTCAGCTCTTAATTTAAATATATTTCTAAACAATGTAGCCCCTTCATTTATTCCTGATGGTGGTTTAAAAAATGCTCTTATTGGTCAAGCGATGCTCGTTGCTTGCTCTTCTGTTATAGGAATTCCTATAGGAATACTAGCAGGAACTTACCTTTGTGAGTATGCAGGAAAAAGCAAACTGGCAAACTTCATAAGAGATGTAAGTGATATCATGATGAGTTCTCCTTCGATTGTAATAGGAGCATTTGTGTATGCAATACTTGTTTATCCAATCAAACAATTTAATGGTTGGGCTGGCATCGTCGCACTTTCAATCATGATGGTTCCGATAGTTTTAAGAGTAACTGATGATATGCTTTCACTTGTTCCACAATCCCAAAGAGAAGCAGCAGCAGCTCTTGGAGCTCCAAGATACAAAGTGATAACAGGAGTTGTTTACCGTGGTGCAAAAGCTGGAATATTAACTGGTGTACTTCTATCAATCGCTAGAATTGGTGGCGAGACTGCACCTCTTCTTTTAACATCGTTCAATAACAACTTTTTTAGTATGAACTTAAATGAGCCGATGCCTTCACTGACCGTTACGATGTTTCAGTATGCAACAAGTCCTTATGATAGTTGGATAGCTCTTGGCTGGGCAGCAGCACTCATTTTATCTATATTTGTTCTTGGAATAAATATAATTGGAAGATTAATCTTAAGAAAGAAAAGGAAATAATAAGTGGCAAGCATAGTACAAATAAAAGAAGAAAAAGCTCTTGATGTAATTGATTTTGCTTTTACATACGCTGGAGCTCCAAAAAATAGTTTAAGAGACATAAATATGTCTATTGCAAAAAATAAAGTTACTGCACTTATTGGACCAAGTGGATGTGGTAAAACTACTTTGCTTCGTTGTTTTAATAGGATTCACGATTTGTATCCGGGCAACAAATACGAAGGTAAAATCTTACTTGGTGAGCAAAATATCTTAGAGCCAAAAACTGACCTGATTGACTTGAGGATTAAAATAGGTATGATTTTTCAAAAACCTACCGCTTTTCCTATGTCGATTTGGGACAATATAGCTTATGGATTAAAATTAAAAGGTATTAGAAATAAAACTGAACTAAACGATAGAATAGAAAAAGCGCTAAAAGGTGCTGCTATTTGGAACGAAGTAAAAGATAGGTTGAAAGATGACGCAAATTCACTAAGTGGTGGACAACAACAACGTCTTTGTATAGCAAGAGCTATAGCAGTTGAACCAGAAGTTTTACTCTTTGACGAACCAACTTCAGCACTTGATCCAATCTCAACTCAAGCGGTTGAGCAACTTGTTTCTGATTTGAAAAATAGCGTTACCATACTTATAGTAACTCACAACATGCAACAAGCTGCGCGTGTTAGCGATTACACTGCTTTTATGTATCTTGGTGATTTAATCGAACTTAGCCCAACCGAAGAGCTGTTTATAAACCCAAGAGAGAAATTAACAGAAGAGTACATAACAGGAAAATTTGGTTGATTTTTGCTTTTACATGTAAGTCGTTAAATAAGAGAGAACTGCTTCTCTCTTTTGGACTCAGAACCTGAAAGCTGTTAAGTCAATGCTAACTGATTGATAGGCTTGGAACCAAGTGCTTTGTGTATACTTGCACAGCACGCGAAGTATATTATAAACCAAACGAATACAAACACTTACATATAAAGCTAAACACTTTTGGTTTTACATGTAAATAACTAAACTTCTTAAAAACTTGAAAATTCAAAAAACTTCTTTACATGTAAAACCTCGGATACAACTCTTCGTGCATTGCGGCAAAAACCGTTAATAAATTTGAGTGAAAAAGCGTTTAAAAAAACAAATGTTTGAGTAAAACGAGTTTTTGTTTTTTAGCTTTTGAGGGATAATTTTAGGTTTTTAAGCACCAGCACTTGAATTTTGTTTCTTTTTTTCCAAGAAAAAGAAAGAGAAGAAAGTTAAAAGTTTAGTTGCAAAAACAAAGAACAAAGTAAATTGAGTTTACATGTAAAGAAGATTTTTGAATTTGAAGGAGTTTTAATACTTACATGTAAATATGATTTGGATGATTTTAAATTTTATATGCATTAAAAAAAGGATTTTAGAATTACTTCTAAAACCCTTTGTATTTTTTTGTTCTTATAGTTTTATCAATATGTTCCAAGTACGTTGATAAACCATCCTCTATATTTATAATCAAACTTAGTTAAATCATCACTAAAGTCAGTGAAGTTGTATCCAGCACCAATTCTGAAGTTTTCAGTTATATCTCTATCAACTCCTACCATGAAGCCTGATTTTACTCCACCATCTTTTACATCAAGTACACGGTATTCAAGAAGTGCAT
>JBKECC010000119.1:0-4847 GCA_047974135.1 Campylobacteraceae bacterium
ATATGATAATCTATAAGTTCTGGGGTTGTAGTCTATAGCAGTGGTAAAAATACTCTTTCAGTTGCATAACCCATATATTTATCTTCAAGCGGAGGTTTTCCAACAACCGTTGCTTGATACACTGGCTCTAATTTACTAGTAATGCAAGTAACTTCCATCACCGGATAATCTTCTTTTGGTGTATAAAAACCTGTATGATCACCAAAAGGACCTTCAGCTTCAACTTCTTCTGGGTCCACAAAACCTTCTATGATTATATCTGCATCATAAGGAACATATATATCGTTTGTAAGAGATTTAACTAGTTTTGCATTTTTTCCACGTATAAATCCATAAAGTAGTAATTCAAAAAAACTATAAGGCATTGGAGCTTGTCCGCACCAAATATACAAAGGATCTCCACCAATAGCAACTGAAATCGGCATCTTTTTGCCAGCTTTTTTGTATTCGTGGAAAAAGTGCATACCATCTTTATGTATTTGCCAATGCATGCCAAGACGGTTTTTATCGTAAACTTGAAGTCTATACATACCAAGATTGTTTTTTGTTCCATCCAAACTTTGAGTATAAACTTGCCCCATTGTTATAAATGGACCTGCATCTTCTGGCCAAGTTGTTAAAATGGGAAGATTGTATAAGTTTACCTTGTCATCTTTTTTTACAAACTCTTGACAAAGTCCTTTTCCGCTTACTTTTTTAGGTGGAACATTTTTTAAAAATAGCATTTTAGAGAGTAGTTCAGCTTTTCCAGCAAAACCTGAAGGGATTTTTAGTTTTATCAACTCTTCTAGTTGGTTGCCTATCTCGTTTGAATCTTTTCCAAGAATCAAATTTAGCGCTTTAAATGAACCAAAAGTGTTCATTAAAACTGGCATATGATACTCTTTATTTAATCTTTTGCTAACTGGTTTTAAAAACAGAAGTGCTTTTGAATCTTCTTTTTTAACTTCAATATATGCGATGTGCGGTATCTCTAAATCGATATCGACTTTTTCCTCAATAACTCTTAATAAATCATGTTTTTTTAAAAGTTCTATCGTTTTTTGCATAACTCTTTTTTCCTTAACTAAAGATGGTTTCTAGTGCCATTTTTTCTGCCTTAGCTAAAATCTCTTTAGCACCTTTTTCTATCATAATAGAGGCTAATTTTTTACCTGCTTTTTTATAATCATTTACACTTACATCAATGCTTGCTTTTATTATATTTGTCCCATCAGGAAGCCCAACAACAGCATGAGCATACAAAGAGTCTTCATCAAGTACAGCATTTACGCCGATTGGAACTTGACAACCGCCTTCAAGTTCTGCTACAAAATCTCTCTCAACTCTTGTCTCAATCAAAGCTCTTCTATTATTTAAAAAATCAACCATTTTTTCGATTTTTATATCATCAACTATCTCGATACCAAGAGCAGCTTGTCCCATTGCAGGAATCATAAAATTTGTATCGATTGGTGTAAAGTATTTTACTTCGTTTTCTAATCCCAATCTTTTTATACCAGCAGTTGCAAGCAAGATTGCATCGTATTCGCCATTTTTCAGTTTTTCTATTCTTGTGTTTACATTGCCTCTTAAATTCTTTACCGTTAAATCATCTCTTTTATTTAAAATCTGCATTCTTCGTCTTAAGCTTGTTGTTCCAACTATTGCACCTTTTGGTAAGTCATCAATGCTGCTATATTTTTCTGAAAGAAGTGCATCTCTTACGTCTTCTCTTTTTGTGATAACTCCAAGTTTTAAACCTTTTGGAAAAACAACAGGAACATCTTTTAGGCTATGTACTGCGATATGAGCAGAACCTTCAAGCATAGCGTCTTCTAACTCTTTTGTAAAAAGCCCTTTTCCGCCGATTTTAGCTAGTGGCGTATCAAGTATCTTATCGCCTTTTGTTTTCATGATATTTAAGCTTACATGTAAAGAGGGATACTGTGCTTCTAGCCTTGCTTTTATATATTCGCTTTGCCAAAGTGCTAGTTTGCTTCCTCTTGTTGCTATGATTAACTCTTGCATATTTCCTCTTATTTTGTGTATTGATTCCAGTTTTTTAAAAGATTCTCTTTTAGGCTTGTTTTATCATCAATCATCGTAAAATCTTTGCTTATCGATTTTCCATCTGAAAAAACAACATCTTTTAACTCTACTTCTCTATTTTGTACGCTATATTTTAGTGTTATAAAATACGCCTTAAAATCTTTTGGATACTCTAAATCAAGGTTTTTATGCACTTTCACATCTATGATATTTTTCTCTTTTAAAACTTGCATGAAAAAGTTTTCTATATTTTTTTCTGGTATCTGTGCAAAAAGAAAAGTGCTACTTACGATTAATGCTATTATTATCGTCGATAATTTCGACATCAATGATCTCCTCGTTTTGATTTCTATCTCTTTTTGGTTCTTCATAAATAGTAGAGTTATCAACCTTTGGTCTAAATATAATAGAGCCGATAAACAAAACAACGCCTATCATATCTCCAAAAAACCCTGGAAGTATAAGTAAAAACGCAGATGTTACTCTTAAAAATGTAGATATGCCAAATGCTGAGATTGAAAAGTTTCTCCCCATACTGTTTTGAAAGATTTCTGCCATTTTAAATGGTGTACTTAAAAGCAAGAAAAATCCAATGATTACACTAAAGATGATTTCTAAAAATGTGTATAAAACACCTATATTGCTAGCAATCGGAAGAGAGATAAGAATCTCAATAAAAAGATATACTATAAATATCGCACTTTTCAATTAAGTTTTCCTTTTATAAACTCTCTTACATCCTTTACATGTAAAACTTCTTTTTGTAAAGTTCTTCTATCAACAAATTCAACTTCCCCGTTTTCCAAACCTTTTCCCACAACAAGTGCATAAGGAAAACCTATGAGTTCAAAATCATTCATTTTAAAGCCAAATCTTTCATTTCTATCGTCTATTAAAACTTCATATTTTTCATTTTTGAGTTCATTATACAATTCAAAAGCAAACTTGCTTTGTTTTTCATCTTTTATATTTGAGATGATTATATCAAGTGTGTACGGAGCTGTTTGTTTATTCCAAATACAACCTTTTTCATCGTGGCTTGCTTCAATCATAACAGCAACGAGCCTGCTTACTCCAACTCCATAACAACCCATCCAAAATGGTTGTGCTTTGCCGTTTTGGTCTAAAAATGTTGCATTCATAGCACTTGAATACTTTTGTCCAAGTTGGAAAATATGTCCAACTTCTATGCCTTTTGTTTGGTGTAAAACTCCACCACATTTTGGACAAAAATCGCCCTCTTTTACTTCTACCAAATCAGCATATCTATCTTCTTTAAAGTTAAACATTGAGATGCCAACTGTATGATAACCATCTTCATTTGAACCACAAATAAGATTTTTTTCCTCTTTTAACTCATTGTCTATAAAAAATTTAATATTTTCTAATCCAACAGGTCCGCATGAACCAGGAGTTAAGCCAGCCTTTCTTGCTTCTTCTTCACTTACATCAACTAAATCTAGAGCATTTACAGCATTTACTGCTTTTTTCTCTTGTAAATCATCATTTCCTCTTACAAAAAATACAACTATCTCTTCTTTGTCTTTAAATACAGCTTTTTTTATAACAGCTTTAACTGTATAAAATGGGTCAATTTTAAAAAATTCAGCTAATGCGTCTATAGTTTTTACATTTGGTGTGTGAAACTTTGCCAAAGCTGCAACTGGAGCTTCGCTATCTGTTTTTCTTTTTTGTCTTTTTGCGGCTTCAATATTTGCAGCGTATGAGCAACACTCACAAATCAAGATATCATCTTCTCCATTTTGAGCAAGCACCATAAACTCTTTGCTTCCACTTCCGCCAATCGCACCACTATCTGCTTCAACTGCACGAAATTCTAAGCCAAGTCTATTTAGTATACTTGTATAAGTTTGTTCCATAACATCAAACTCACGCTTTAAATCTTCATATGAAGAGTGAAAGCTATATCCATCTTTCATGACAAATTCACGTCCACGAAGAAGCCCATATCTTGGTCTTGCCTCATCTCTAAATTTTGTTGTTATTTGGTATAGGTGAAGTGGAAGTTGTTTGTAACTATTTATACGATTTCTTACTATATCAACCACAACTTCTTCATGAGTTGGTCCTAGAACAAATTCGTTATCTTTTCTATCACGAAGTCTTAAAAGTTCTTTTCCAAAAACATCATATCTTCCACTTTGACGCCAAAGTTCAGCAGGACTTACAACACCCATAGAAATCTCCTGCGCGCCACTTTTATCCATCTCTTCTTTTACAACTGTTCTTATTTTATCAAATACAATTTTTCCAAGAGGTAAGAAGTTATAAAGTCCACTTCCTGCTTGGTTTATAAAGCCACCACGAACTAAAAATACATGGCTTGGAAGAGTTGCATCTTTTGGTGCTTCTTTTGTTGTTGGTGCAAAAAGATTTGAAAATCTCATAAATTTTTCTCCATTTCGTATTCACATTTATATAAATCTACATTTTTAGCTTTTTCTTCGTTTATATCAAAAAAGTATTGGATTGATTGGACTATAGTATCTGATTCTGGAAGTTCAGATATATTTTTAAGGTTAACTGTTGGCTTGTGCAAAAATGAGTTAAAAACTTGATGAATCAATTTTTCTACATTTTCATGCAAATCCTCAGGAACATAGCCTTTTTTGATAGCTTTCTCAATCTCTTTAGTTGCACACTCTTTTGCTTTTTCTCTTATCTCTTTTATGACTGGATCAACAAGAAGTGTTTGAAGCCATTTGTAAAAATCAACTGTCATTTTACTAACAACCCCATAAGAAATTTTGGCTTGCTCTTCCCTTAGAGCTAAGTTTTTTGCAACTATATCTTCT
>JBKECC010000122.1:0-17996 GCA_047974135.1 Campylobacteraceae bacterium
AGTCTCATTTACCATCTTCATCTCTTCTTTTGTGTAATCATTTTCCATAAATACATCTATGTGAGGGATGAGGTTAAGTGCTATTTGATAAGGGAAAGTTTTTGGTTCAGTTTCGCTTAGTTTAAACGCAAAAAACTCTTGCATTTGCACTACTAACTCTTCCATGCCAGCTTTTCCTGCTCCTGAAACTGCTTGATAAGTGCTTACATCAACCCTTTTGATACCATAAACATCATCAAGAGGTTTTAATACATGTACCATTTGGATAGTTGAGCAGTTTGGATTTGCGATGATACCTTTTGTTTTCCACAAAGCTATATCTTCAGGGTTACACTCAGGAACAACTAGAGGTATTTCAGGATCCATTCTAAAATGGCTTGTATTATCAATCACAACAGCACCAGCTTCTGCAGCAAACGGTGCAAATTTAGCAGAAATACTTCCACCAGCACTAAAAAAAGCTATTTCAACTTCGTATTTTTCAAAAACATCTTCGGTTAACTCTATAACTTTATGCATTTTTCCTTTGAACTCTATCTCAGTTCCAGCACTTCTCTCACTCGCAAGTGGAACTAATTTATTGATAGGAAAATTCACCTCTTCCAAAACACGAAACAGCTCTTCGCCAACCGCTCCTGTTGCACCCACAACAGCTACGTTATATTTTCTCATTTTTTACACCTTTAAAAAATTTATAACAATGTTGCTTCGTCGCTTCCTGACTTAGCACCCTCTTCTAAATCGTCTCCATCATCCTCTTCTTTAGGACATTTTGCGATACTCACAACCTTATCGTTACCCTCAACACTTACAACTTTTACACCACTTGTATTGCGTCCTGCTTTTCTAATCGTCTCCATATCAACTCTTATCATTTTGCCATTGCTTGTAAGAGCCATCAAATCTTTATCTTCTTCAACGATAACAACATCAACCATATCTTTGGTTTTTGGTGTTAGTTTCATACAAATAACACCTTTTCCACCACGGTTTTGCACTCTATACTCATCTGCCGTTGTTCGTTTTCCGATTCCCTTTTCGCTAACTGCGAGCAACTCTTCATCGTCATTAAATATAACGGCTCCACCAACAACGAAATCACCTTTTTCTTTAAATCTGATACCAGTAACTCCCCTTGCAGTTCTTCCTATCTCTCTTAAACCTTTTCTGATTTTCTTGCCTGATGCTTCTTGGTTTTCAGAACTATCATCTATTTCAATGACTTCTGTATCAATATCTTCACCGTCTATCTCTTCGTCGTGAATGTTAAATCTTATGCACATACCTTTTTTGGTAACTACAAAGAGGTTCTTTGCTCCTTCTGTTACTATTCTTGCAACTACTAAGTTGTCATCATCATCAAGAGTGATAGCACGAACGCCAACTGAACGAACATTTTTAAATTCACTCAAGTTTGTTCTTTTCACGATTCCATTTTTTGTAAAGAATGCTAAAGATTTACTCTCATCAAAATCTGTGGTTGGGATAATAGCCATAATCTTCTCTTCTGGTTGAAGTTGGATTAGGTTAACAACCGCTTTTCCTTTTGCCGTTCTACTTCCTTCTGGAATTTTATAAACTTTTAGCCAGTAGAGTTGTCCACGATCGGTTACAAACATCAAGGTATCGTGAGTATTTGATATAAAGAAACTCTCTATAAAATCATCATCGTAAGTCGTAACTGCGATTTTGCCTTTTCCGCCACGCTTTTGTTTTTCATAAGATTTTGAAGGAACTCTTTTGATATAACCACGGTGACTAATTGTAACAACCATCGGCTCATTTGGAATCAAATCTTCAATATCTATATCATCATAATCATCAACTATCTCAGTCAATCTTTTTGATTTAAACTTCTCTTTTACTTCAACTAACTCTTCTTTTATGATATTGCTTAATAACTCTTCGCTTTTTAAAATTGCACTTAATCTTTCTATCTCTAGTAGAAGTGCTTTTAATTCGTTTTCTATCTTTTCACGCTCTAAACCAGTTAATCTTTGGAGTCTCATATCAAGTATAGCGCCAGCTTGAGCTTCACTTAGTCCAAACTTACTCATCAAGCCATCTTTTGCACTTGCTGTATCTGCACTGCTTCTGATGAGTTTTATAACTTCGTCTATATTGTCAAGGGCGATTTTTAAGCCCTCTAAAATGTGAGCTTTTGCTTTTGCTTTTTCAAGTTCAAATATAGTTCTTCTAATGATTACCGTTTTTCTATGTGTTAAGAAAAGTTGCAGTAGCTCAATAAGTGAAAAAACTTTCGGCTCTTTATTTTTGATAGCAAGCATAATAACACCAAAGGTTTGCTCTAAAGATGTTGATTTAAAGAGGTTATTTAGTACGATATCACTCATAGCTTCACGTTTTAACTCTATAACAACTCTTATGCCGTCTCTATCACTCTCGTCTCTAATTTCACTAATGCCTTCGATTTGTTTATCTTTTACTAAAGTTGCAACTTGCTCTACAAATCTTGCTTTGTTTACTTGGTAAGGAATCTCATCTATAACGATAATATCTTTGTTGCCTTTTTTCTCTATGTGAGTTTTTGCTCTTACCTTTACACGCCCACGCCCTGTTTTAAATGCTTCGATTATCCCTTTTTTTCCAAATATAACTCCACCAGTTGGAAAATCTGGCCCATAAATCACTTCCATCAACTCATCTAATGTTGCTTCTGGATTGTCTATCAAAATCAAAAGTGCATCTATAACTTCGCTTGGATTGTGTGGTGGAATGTTTGTTGCCATACCAACAGCGATACCACTTGAACCATTTAAAAGTAAATTTGGAACACGAGCTGGAAGAACATCTGGTTCAGTCATAGAATCATCATAGTTTGGTACAAAATCAACCGTATCTTTATCTAAATCACGAAGTAGCTCTTCGGCCAAAGTTGTCATTCTAGCTTCAGTATAACGCATAGCAGCTGCGCTGTCGCCATCAACCGAACCAAAGTTTCCTTGTCCATCAACTATAGGAATTCTCATAGAAAATGGTTGAGCCATACGAACAAGTGCATCATAAACAGCCGTATCTCCATGTGGGTGGTACTTACCGATAACATCACCAACGATACGAGCAGACTTTTTATATGGACTGCGTGAACCCACACCTAAGTCATTCATCGCATAAAGAATTCTTCTATGAACTGGTTTTAATCCGTCTCTTGCATCAGGAAGTGCACGTCCAACGATAACACTCATCGAATAATCAAGATAACTTGTCTTTACAGAGTCTTCGATACTAATTACTTGAATATCTTGACTTTGCTCAAAAATATCACTCATGAAATTCCCTTGAATTTATATTTTAACTCGTGATTATACTTAAAATAACTTTTGAAGTTGTTGAAGTGTGTCAAGTATCGTTATTTAGCACAATTTTTTTGCTAAAAAAGTTACAAAAATTTCAAATCTAGATTTGTTATAAGTTTAAATTTTTATTTTGTATTTTACTGTCAAATATAAGAGATTTTTTGTGCAAATTTTCATTTGTTAAAATCAAAATATTTTATGATTTTAAATATTTTTTTTACATGTAAAAGTTTGCCATTATAAGTGTTATTTTTGTCGATTTTAATCATATATTTTTATATTTTATATGAAATAAATACTTTTTTTAAAGAATTTCTCTTTTAAACCTCTTTACATGTAAAGCTTTTCATCTCATCAAAATCAACCAATGTTTGCCATTTTCCATCTTCTTTAAAAACTGCACCTCTCATACCAGCAATAAGTAAAATTCCATCATTTGCTGAAATACTTAAATTTGTACTTTTTTCAATTAGTTTTGGTACTATTGCATCTCTTATCATCACACCATTTTTTATATTCCAAATGCGGTAGCCATTTGTCATCCAAACCATATCTTCATACCAAATGATGTCACTTATCTTCTCTGGATCATAAACCCTGCCTATATTTTTCCACTTATCATCTCGACCAACAAAAATGCCATCAAATCCGTTTATATACACATTTCCATCGCCTGCACAACATACTGATTTTAACTCTTTGTTGCTTGGAAAGTTTATTTGCTTGCACTCTTTACCATTAAAATGCAAAACATCGCCTCTTCCACCAACGGCATAAATATCATTTTCGCCAAATCCATCAATATCACTAAATCCCCCATCTTCGCCATACTCTCTTGGTATCAAATCGTTTAGTGTTTTCCACTTTCCTTTATCTACTCTTTTAGAAATTGTTCTGCCACCACCACAAAGATAGAGATATCCATCAATAGTTTTTAGTTTCGCAACATGTCCACGTATAACTTTTCCATCGGCGGTATTTTCCAAACCTTCATATGGCTTTGCCAAAATTTCCAAATAAGCAGGTCCACTGCCTATGATATAAGATTTGTGATCAAGCGATGGATAAGTTGAATATTTCTCTATGGTTATAGATTGATTTAGTGGTTTTTGTGCGACTCCTAAAACCATACCATTCCAATTGTATTTCACTCCGCCTGACCACATTTTCTCTTTATCTGGTGTTCTGTTAAAGGTTACTATAGATTTTGGTCTTAAGTCTGGATCCCAATTGTTTTTCTCTTCTTCCTCGTATTGTTCTGTTGTATACAAAGGTTCTAAAATAAAAGAAAACAGCTCTTTTCTTCTAACTTCACAATCGCAAAAATAAAATTTGTATTTACCATTAAAATATTTATTGTACTCTTCAAGCGTTATATACATTTTCACTCCTTTACATATAAACTTTTAAGCTTTTGCATCTGCTAATGTTAAAGCAAAAAGTACATTAATTCCAGCATTTGTTAGACATTCATGTGCTTCTTTTAAAGTTTGTCCGCTTGTGATTATATCATCAACTAAAATAGCGTCGATTCCGCCTTTTACATGTAAAGAAAAACGCCTTGGATTTTTCCTTCTAAACTCAAAACTTTTACCACTATACTTTACTTTGTTTTTTGCTCTTAAGGCACGATATAGGGGCTTTATGGAAGCAGATTTTAAAGCGTTTGTTAAAATTGCAGTGTGAGCGTATCCGCTAGATATATCATCATCGATGGCTATAGCATAAACGGTATTTGGAAATGTAAAATCAGAAGCAAATTTTGCAAATGTTATCTTTGCTATTTGTTTTAAAACTCTGTGACCAAAAAAGTGATGTTTTACATGTAAGATTGGTGCGATACTATCATAAGAGAAAAAGCTATAAACTTTTAAGTTATTTGGTAAGATTCTAGTATGTTTTTCCTCTCGTAAAAGCTTTTTTATGCAGTTTTTACAAATGCCTCTAAAGCTTAAACTTTGGCACAAAACACAACGCATTTTCACCCTTTACATGTAAAAGTTTCTCATGTAAAGAGTTTACGTGAGAAATTTAGTCTATCTTTAAAACCGTCAAAAATGCCTCTTGAGGAAGAACCACCTTTCCTATGGCTTTCATCCTCTTTTTACCCTCTTTTTGTTTTTCAAGTAGTTTTCTTTTTCTTGTTATGTCACCGCCGTAACATTTTGCAGTAACGTTTTTGCCCATAGATTTTACAGTTTCTCTTGCTATGATTTTATTACCAATACTTGCTTGTATTGCTACTTCAAAAAGTTGGCGTGGAACTATCTCTTTCATAGCTGCAACAAATTCTCTTCCCTTGCTCATAGCTTTTTCGTTTGCTACGATGATGGAAAGAGCATCTACTATCTCTCCTGCAACTCTTACATCCAGCTTCACCAAGTTTCCTTCACGGTATCCAGCTGGTTCATAGTCAAAACTTGCATACCCTTTTGTTGCTGATTTTAGCTTATCATAAAAATCCATAACAATTTCATTCATAGGTATATCATATTCAAGCATAACTCTTGTCTCATTTAGATAATCCATCTTTGTTTGCACACCTCTTTTATTGTTTATAAGAGTGATGATATTTCCTAAAAATTCGCTTGGAGTGATGATGGTAGCTTTTACATAAGGCTCTTCGATTCTATCTATAACGTTTACTGGTGGAAGCTCGCTTGGATTTTGTATGGATATTTCGCTTCCATCTGTTTTTATAACTTTGTATGTAACCGTTGGAGCGGTTGCAATTAAATCTAAGTCAAACTCGCGCTCTAACCTTTCTTTCACAACTTCCATGTGTAAAAGTCCCAAAAATCCTACCCTAAAACCAAATCCTAAAGCTATTGAAGTTTCTGGCTCGTAAGAGATACTTGAATCATTTAATTTTAACTTTTCAAGTGCGTCTCTCATCTCTTCAAATTTGTCTGTTTCTATCGGATAAAGTCCAGCAAAAACAAACGGTTTTGCTTCTTGAAAACCTTTGATTGGCTCTTTTGTTTTGTTTTTTGCATCTGTTATGGTGTCACCGACTTTTACATCGCTAACATTTTTAAGTCCTAATATAACTATGCCAATTTCACCTGTATTTATTTTGTCTGTTTTAATTGGTGCAAGCGGATGAGGATACATAAGTCCTAAAACTTCATGTCTTTTATCTGTTCCCATAACTAGGATGTTTTGCCCTTTTAAAATACTTCCATCAACCACTCTTACAAGTGCCAAAGCACCCAAATAGTTATCAAACCAACTATCATATATAAGTGCTTTTGTTGGTGCGTTTGCATCTCCTCTTGGAGCTGGGATTTTATCTATAATGGCGTTAATTAGCTCTTTTATACCGATACCACTTTTTGCACTAACTTCTAGTGCTTCACTGCAATCAAGTCCGATTATATGCTCTATCTCATCTTTTACACGGTTTGCATCGGCAGCTGGCAAGTCTATCTTGTTTATAACCGGTATAAGTTCTAAGTTATTTTCAAAAGCTATATAAACATTTGCTATCGTTTGGGCTTCAACGCCTTGAGAAGCATCAACGACAAGCAAAGCGCCTTCACTTGAAGCTAAGGAGCGACTAACTTCATAAGAGAAGTCAACGTGACCTGGAGTGTCTATAAGATTTAATGTATAAGTTACGCCATCACGAACATAGTTTAAATGAACGCTTTGTGCTTTTATGGTTATGCCACGCTCTTTTTCTATATCCATGGTATCCATCATCTGAGAGTGCATCTCTCTTTGACTTACTGCACCACACTCCCCAATCAATCTATCTGCTAATGTGCTTTTTCCATGGTCAATATGAGCTATGATTGAAAAATTTCTGATATTTTTTTGCATTTAATTCCTATGAGAAAAGACTATTTACGCTCTCATTGTGATAAACTCTTCTTATCACCTCTGCAAATAGCGGAGCCACTGACAAAACCTTTACATTTGCACACTCACGTTTAAGTGGTATAGTATCTGTAACCATAAGTTCATCTAAAACACCAACACTTTTTTCAAGTCTTTCGTATGCTGGACCTGAGAGAACTGCGTGCGTACAACAAGCCATAACACTTGAAGCACCTTTTTGTTTTAAAACTTCTGCGGCTTTTACTATCGTTCCTGCAGTGTCAATCATGTCATCAACCAAAACAACATCTTTGCCAGCAACATCACCTATGATATTCATAACTTCAGACTCATTTGCTTTTTCTCTTCTTTTATCAACTATAACTATATCTGCATCAAATTTTTTAGCAAAAGAGCGAGCACGTGCTACTCCACCGATATCTGGACTTGCTATGATTAAATTTTTAAAATTTTTGCTTTTTATGTAGTTGTAGAAAACTACTGAACCGTAAAGGTTATCAACTGGAATATCAAAGAAACCTTGTATTTGCCCTGCGTGTAAGTCTATAGTAACAACACGATTTACGCCTGCTGCTTGGAGCATATTTGCTATGAGTTTTGCTGTAATTGGAACTCTAGGCGCTGCTTTTCTATCTTGCCTTGCGTAACCAAAGTATGGGATGATAGCTGTGATAGAACTTGCACTACTTCTTCTAAGTGCATCTGTTAAGATTAGAAGTTCCATAACATTATCATTTGTCGGAGCACAGGTAGGCTGTATAACAAAAACGTCTTTTCCACGCACACTTTCAC
The DNA here is from genome assembly GCA_047974135.1 of Campylobacteraceae bacterium. Taxonomy (GTDB): domain Bacteria; phylum Campylobacterota; class Campylobacteria; order Campylobacterales; family Campylobacteraceae; genus JAIRQK01. The sequence goes on from JBKECC010000122.1 coordinate 7,953, forward strand.
TTACTTGTACGCTTATCTCACCGTCACTAAAAGTTTTGATTTCTGCCTCACAAAGAGGAAAAGATAGATTTTTCGCCACTTGTTTGGCAAACTCTGGATTGGCTGTTCCGGAGAAAACTTTATAGCCTCGCATAATTAAAGTCCTTTGAATATTTTTACTTTTAAGAGATAAATTTTATCTAAGTAGGACTTAAAAATATATATTTATTTTAAGCTACTGAGTAATAACGAAAAATCAAACCATTTACCCTATCATTTTAGAGACAGTTTCTGAACTGCCATGTTTTAGTATCTCTTTTAGTTTTGTTGCTTGTTTGAAATATTTTTCTCTATCCATGTTTTCATAAGTTTTTAAGAGATTTTGCACACTTACATCTTCTTGGAAAAACTCTTTGTGCAAAGGCTCTTCGCCTGAAAAATCAAAGATGATATTTGCAAGACCTGAGTGTTTTAACTTTACAAACCTTTTAGCTATAAGAAAATCTAATTTTTTAGCCCTATAACATAAAACCTGTGGCGTTTTTATGATGGCTGCTTCAAGAGTTGCTGTTCCTGAACACACAAAAGCAAACTCGGCCTCAAAAAGAGCCATATTTGTGTCTCTCATGATCTTAAACTCACTCAAATCTCCGTAAAGTGCTTTTATCTTTTCATCATCAAAATGTTTTGGAATAACAACTATATTTTCTTTATTTAGTCTCTTTGCAACCTCTTTAAAAACCGGCATAAGTTTTGTTATTTCACTTTTTCTTGAACCCGGCATAAAGACGATTTTGCCATTTTTACTAAGCTTCGTTTTTGTCAACTTCAACTCATCCAAAAGCGGATTTCCAACATAAACACTTTTGTTATAAAACTTATCTTCAAAAGGAAAAATCGAAGCCAAATTGTCGCAGTATTTCTCAACTTTTTCCACACGTTTAGGTTTCCAAGCCCAAACTTTTGGCAAAATATAGTAAGTGATTTTCACATCTTTGTTTGCTTCTTTTATCGCCCGTGCAAGCGGAATGTTAAAAGCTGGCGAGTCGATGAGCAAAACATGATTTACTTCAAAACTTAAGTTCACCATCTCTTTTATGGCTTTTTTTGCTTTTATTATTTTTCCCAAAACATCCAAAAATCCCATAACGGAAAATTCGCTTGAATCATAAAGAGGCTTTCCAAAAGACTTGTCATATATACCCAAAATTTCATCAAAATTTGCCAAATCAAGCACTGGTTTTAGATGTAAATTTGCCGATGGTTCAAGAGAACTTACTAAAAGCTTTTTCATTGTTTTCCTTAAAATATTGACAAAATTATATCAAAGTAATCTCTTTTAAATGTAAAGTATTTTTTGGCTAAAATTAGCAAGTTTCAAAAAGGAGAAAGTTTGAAAAGATTGATAATATTTAGTTTGCTTTTTGGAGTTTTTATGAATCTCTTTGCACAAAATAAATTTTTGGACGAACAACTGCGATATGAACGAGTACGAACAGCAAAAGCAGAAAAAGATGATGAGATACAAAAAACTCTAAAACAAAACTCTTTACATGTAAACAATTTAAATGTGTTGATTGTTGCTTTTAAAGATGAAGATATTTTGGAGCTTTGGGCAAAAAACAGTGAAGATACAAAATACAAACTTCTTAAAACTTACGACGTTTGTGCAAAAAGTGGAGAGCTTGGACCAAAGTATAGACAAGGCGATTTTCAAGTACCTGAAGGTTTTTACTACATAGATAGATTTAATCCATTAAGTAGTTACTATCTCTCTTTAGGGCTCAACTATCCAAATGCAGCGGACAAAAAAAGAAGCAATGCAAAAAGTCTTGGCGGAGATATATTTATACACGGAAAATGCGTAACTATCGGATGTTTGCCGATGACCGATTTTTATATAAAAGAGATTTACATGTATGCAGTTTATGCAAAAAATAGCGGACAAAACAAAATCCCTGTTTATATATTTCCTTTTAAAATGAGTGATAAAAATATGAAAACTTACACTAAAAAATATCCAAAATTTACTCCATTTTGGGAAAACATAAAAGAGGGATTTGACAAATTTTACACTTTAAATGAAGAGCTAAACTACTCACACAAAACGCAAGGTTTTTACGACATAAAATAGTTTACATGTAAAGGAGTGATAATGCCACTAGACTTTTATAGCAATCAAAACAAGGAAGAGTATTTTTTCTCTCTAACACACAAACAACTTGAAATTTTTGAAGATATATTTGTAGAGTTCAACAAACGAACAGGACTTTTTTTAGATGAGTGTAGAGATGCGATTTTGTACACAGGAAACTTGCAAGTACTTTTGAAAATTATAGAAAATTATGTGCAAAAAACTGACTTAAATAAAGACAAAAATAAAACTATGGAAATTCTAAGTTTTTATGGTCTCATAAGAGTTTATTGCAACAAAAATATAGAACTTCAAGTCTTGGGCGAATAAACTTACATGCAAGAAGCAAAAATGCAAACGATAAAATGCCCATATGATTGGTTTTGTGGTGAAGAGTTTGGATTAGAAAAGTTGTCAAAAAAAGAGTTTGTGCTTCTTGAAAATGCTATACAAAAAAATATGAAATTTGTCTTTATAACTTGTCCAAAATGCAACAGTAGTTTTGAGTTAAATCCTCAAAGTTTTACTTCAAAACCAACTCTTAAAAATCCAAATGAAATTCAACCAAAAAATGAGAAAAACAAAAATGATTTGATTAAGATTTTAAAAAGCGAAGGTGTATTTTTACCAAAAGAGTATCTTGAATTTATATCAAAAGACAAAAAACTTGAAGTAAAAGTGGAAAAACAAAGAGCCAAATTTAAACTTTTTTCACTCAACAAACTATGCGAGAATATCAACATAAATGATAAAAAATATTTACATGTAAAAGCGTTAAAAGGTTTTTTAGACACACTTCCTAAAGAGATGATTGCCTTTTTGGATGAAACCATTGCTTATGATGTTTTGAAAAATTGCCCAACGATAGCAAGCGAAAATACAACTTATCTATTTTTAGATATAAGAGACAATAAAACACTTTTTATATTTGAATCAAGCGATTTTTATATCAAAAAAGTAGATATAACCTTGGAAAAACTTTACATGTAGAAAAGCAGAAGCTATTTTAGAGTGCGGTCTAAATAAAATAGTTGAAAAATTTTGTAATAATATATAACCAAAGGAAAAATATGAAAATTTTGCTCAAATCAACTATAACCTGTCCATTTTGTGGACACAAAAAAGAGGAGATTATGCCAACAAATGCTTGTTGGTTTTTTTATGAATGTGAAAAATGCAAAAATATGTTAAAACCAAAACAAGGCGATTGTTGTGTTTTTTGTAGTTACGCAGATGTAAAATGCCCACCGATTCAACAAAGCAAAAGTTGTTGCTGCTAAAAGATTCGGTTTAAAAGGATTTAAAATGCAGATTTTGTGGAAAGTTTCTGTGCAGCTTGATGATGATTTTTGGCACTTTGACCATAATGTAAAACCTTTTATTTGGGAAGATAAACTCTACTATACTTTTAAAGTTATAGATAAAATGAAAAAAAACGATGAAGGTTTGTATGGTATAAAAATCATCACAAAAGAGATAGATTTAAACACACAAAATGTGGAAACTTTTGAGTTTTATACTTCAAATCACAAAGATGTTTTACTTCCAAATAGTTGGAAATTTTTCATTCAAAATAGTGAACTTTTTTTGTTTGTTGGGTTTGTCTTACATGTAAAAAAACAAAAAGTTGAAAAAGAGTCTTCTATTTCGTTTGAAGAGTTTAAAATAGTTGATAAATATGATTTTAAAGATAGATATATAACTTATAATATGGCTTCAAAACTAGAGTGCTTTGATAAATCTTTACAAAAATCACTCTGGAAACTAAAAATCAAAGGCTATCTTTATACAAAGATTGGGCATATAGAAGATTTTATATATTTTGGAAGCGCAGGCAAAAGTGGTGCTTTTTATCTTGTAAATATAAAAAATGGCGAAGTTATATGTGAGTTTATTAATGGTGGGGCAAGCGAGTTTGCTTGGACTGGGAATAGTGTTATTTTAAAAGATAAAAAAGGAAATTTAACAAAAATTAATCCTTTTAAAAATGAGATTTTAGAGATTTTACCACTTAAAAATAGACTTGATGATTATGCTACTTTTGTTACATATAAAGATAAAATATTCACAAGAGTTTATAATCAAAAACAAAATGCTATAGATATACTTTGCCTTACATGTAAAGGTTAAAAATGCTCAAAAGTTTATTTGTTTCAATCGATAAAGTCAAAATATATGAGGATTTCATAGTGATAGAAAGCTATCCATTTGAGCCTTCCGTTGCTTATAAACAAACCATATTTAAAGCTTTTGAGATTGAAAATGTAGACATAAACTACACTCCATCAACTATAAAAGTAGAAAATGACCTCATTTTTATACCGGCATTTTTAAGGGAAGAATTAAAAACATTTGCACAAAATAATAAGATAAGCATCATAAAAAGAGAACTTATCTGGGATTTTATACTTGAACCATTTTTAGATACAGAGTTTAGCGAAGAGCAAAAAGAGAAAACTTTTAAATATTTAAATGGGTTTGGCTTGGATAAAAACGCCGTGCAAAGTTTAAGGGATGAAGTTTCATCACAAATGTATAAATACAACTTTGACACTATGCTTTGGGAGTGGATAAATCTTAGTCTTTTTGATGTTTTAAGTGCAATGAGGGCAAAATACGACAAAAAGGATTTTAAGGAGTTTTACCAAAAAGCAATTCGTTTAGCACTATTAAAATAGTTTACATGTAAATACAAAAAGGAGAAAAACATGGGCTTATTAAAAAATATCTTTGGTGCCAAAGAGAAAAAACCAGAAACAAATCAGGATTTTTGGGATTGGTTTGTAAAAAACGAGAGTGAGTTTTACGAGGTTGTAAAAAATGGAAACAACATAGAGAAAAACTTTTTTGACAAAATGTCACCAAAACTTTCAAATATCAAAGAGGGTATATTTTTCCTAACGGGTATGAGTGAAAACAAAGCTGAGCTTATCTTAAGTGCTGATGGAAATCTCAAAAACATAGCATTTGTTGAAGAGTTAGTTGATGATGCCCCAAGCCTTAAAAATTGGACTTTTATAGCACATAAACCATCTATAAATATGGAAGATTTTGCTATAAGAATGGGTGGTTTTGAATTTAACACACAAAATCTTATGTTTGTTGCAAATTACGATAAAAAATACCCTGATGAGATAAACATAACCGTCATCCACAAAGAGTTAAATGAAGAAAATAGACCTCAAATAACAAATGGCGTTTATATATATCTTGATAACTTTTTAGGCGAGCTTACTTTTGCTAAAGATATCGATGTTATAAGCATTGAGGGTGTTGACAAGTTGAAAGATTATGCACAACCAATCTCTGAATTAAAAGAGTATTTATCGCTTAGAAGTGAAGAGTTTGTAGAAAAATACGATAGCGACCAATACGATATAAGCAAGGACAGCTTCTCTCTTCTTGAAGCAAAGCTAAAAAATGGAGCGGTTTTACTTGCTTCAATTAATGCAACTATTTTAAACTGGGATAGAAAGGCTTCTCATCCTTGGATTTGTATATTTATCATCCGGTACAAAAAATCAAACGACGCTGCACTGCCAAATGAGATGGATAACCAAGTTATGTATGAGATTGAAGATGAGTTGACTGAAACATTAAAAGATAAAGATGGATATTTACATGTAGGAAGAGAGACTGCAGATGGTGCAAGAGAGATATACTTTGCTTGTAAAGATTTTAGAAAACCATCAAAAGTTTTTTATGAAATAAGCAAAAAATACTCACAAAATTTCAAGATGGAATATGAGCTATTTAAAGACAAATACTGGAAATCATTAGAGAAATTCAACATCAAAAAATAAACTAAAATAAGAGAGCAAATGCTCTCTTTTGTTTACATGTAAAAGGAGTGGGGTGATCAGAGTTTATTGTGATACTAACATTATTTCACAAATGAAAAATGGATTTGCAAATGACTTAAAAAATATACTGTTGAACGAAAATAAATTTACTATTTTTTATTCTCAAGCACATGTTAATGATGTAAAATATGCTTACTTTGACGGAAAAACTGATGACTCCTTGTTGATGTCAGACTTTGATTTTATTTCTACTTTAACGAATAATATGTGTATATATTTTGGTGTAAATGGTAGCATAAGGATAAATAAAATTCATCCTAACGATTTTTTAAAAGATGATATAGAATATAGTGATTTTTCTAGTAATTTAATCAATAATAATATATTAGAACATGATATTTTTAAGGTTGTTTCTGATTTCATAAGCACTATAGGTGCAACGGATCTTTATCATAATAAATTAAACTTGCCAGAAAACACACCAAGCCATCTAAAAAAATTTTTAAAAAGTAAAAACATAAGAGAGTTATTTAAGAATTTTGACGCAATGGAATATGGGTGGTATCACCAAACTTTATATGGAATTGATAGAGAATTTATTAGAAATGGTTTTTCAATAAACAGGGATGCTTCATTTAATCATTCTAATCCTTTTGAAATATCAAATAAATTACCAATTTACACAGAAGAAGATCAGAATTTTAAAATAACCAATGAGTTAATAAAACTGGATTTAGTTGGTTATCAAGAAGATAAAATCAAGGTTGATAGTAAGAAAAAAATGACTTTTAAAAATATACTCAATGATGCTCACCATGCAGAATTTGCGAAAATATGCCATTTTTTCATTACAGACGATAAAAAACTTTATAAGAAAGTTGATAAGATTTACAAACATACTAATGTAGCCACATTTATAGTTAATGCACAAGATTTTATACAATTTTATAACTCCAAAATTTATATGGAAAAATTAAATACGAATTTATTGGTTCTTTATCAAACTTTAAAATATGCTAAAAACTCTATGGCTGAACAAAACAAAATATACTTTTTGGATTTTTATATTTTTGATTATTTTAACTCATTCATATACAGAATAGAAGACAACTGCGCCGCAATAATTTTTATTTCATACTCCAATTATGCAACTTTTTCTTTTGAAATAGAAAAAATTATCGAGAAAATTGAAAAGTTTTTTAATAAAAATGCTGAATTAATTTATAAAGAAAAGGAGATTGATTTTACTAAACAATTCTTTAAATATGGTTCTTGGAAAAAAAATAATATTGAATTCAATATTCTTCTTACTTCTGGTAAGGTTCAAATTTATATGTATGAATTTTAAAATGTTTTAATCCCTCTTTAAAATCCCAAACAAAAGTGCGCCAACTATGATGCCACTAACTCCAACAAAAAAGGCAAGTGGCTCAAACATGGAAGTTCTTGCCAAAAAAAACATAGATAAAAAAAGTAGCGCATATCCTATGATTCTATAAAAAGATAGCGCTGCGCCCATGGTAAGTCCAAGGTTACTCATACTCTTTTTTAAGCCAGATTCTTTTTCGCTTTCATCTATCTCTTCCTCGTTTTTTAGCCTCTCTTCTTCCGCTTCTGCTTTTGAAGTTACAAGATTTTTATAACCTGCAAATGTTCCAAAAATGATAAAAAGTGAGCTAAAAAAGGCAAGTTGAGTATTTATAAGCCAATTTTTACCCACAAAGAGCGATATAGCAATGATAAAAACATCAACTATCAAAAATGCAAAAATGGCTTTTTTAATACTTGTCATCTTCGTCATCGTCATCTTTTGATGGTTTGTAGTTTTTGTATTTTGGGTCGTCTTCTAATTTTTTAAAACTTTTCATCTGTTTTTTGTAAGCTATATACACGTTTAATATAGCAGCTCCAACTCCCCAAACTACGCCAATCCAAAAAGTCCATGGCTCGCCTGTTAGTTTTTTAAGTCCTATGCCTATCAAAACACCGATAATAACTGCTACAACTATGGATATACCAAGAGAAAGTTGTTCAGCACCTTCTAGTAGTTTTTTTGCTTTTGGTTCTTTTTTCTCTTCACTCATTTTATACTTTCAAATATTTCATCAGCTGCTTTAACAGCTTTTTCTATCATCTTTTTATCGATTTTTGAACAAATAAACCCTGTCTCAAATTGACTGCATGCAAAGTAAAAACCTCTGTCAATCATGCCTTTATGAAACGTGGCAAACATTTTTGTATCACTCTTTAATGCATCATCAAAGTTTTTTACCTCATGAGCATTAAAGAAAAATCCAAACATACTTCCTCTTACACTTGTTTGAAGTGGAATGTTGTGTTTTTTAGCAGATTCTTTAAAACCATCCATAAGCATATTTGCTAATTCTTCAAGTTTTTTGTAGAGTTTTTTGTTTTTTATGGTTTTGCTAACGGAGATATATCCCGCACTCATCGCAACTGGATTTCCACTTAATGTTCCTGCTTGATAAACATCGCCCTCAGGAGATAGTCGTGCCATAATTTCTGCTTTACCACCAAAAGCAGCAGCTGGTATACCTCCTCCTATCACTTTTCCAAAAGTCACCATATCTGGAACAACTTTTGTAAACCCATGAGCTCCTTTTAGACTTGCACGAAATCCGCTCATAACCTCATCAAAGATTAAAATCGCATTGTGTTTATCACAAAGTTCTCTTAAGCTCTCCAAAAATTTCTCATCTGCAGGAACTAATCCCATATTTCCAGCTATTGGCTCTATGATAACACAAGCTATGTTTTTACTCTCGCTAAAACATTTTTCAACACTTTTTATATCGTTATATGTAGCAAGCAAAGTGTGCTTTACAAGGTCACTTGGAACACCGGGGCTACTTGGACTTCCAAAAGTAGTCGCTCCACTTCCAGCTTGGACTAAAAGCGAGTCGCTGTGTCCGTGATAACATCCTTTAAACTTTACTATATCGTCTTTATTTGTAAAACCACGAGCAAGACGGATAGCACTCATAACAGCTTCTGTACCACTGCTTACAAATCTAATCTTTTCCACATGAGGAAAAAGAGAGGTTATCTTTTTTGCTAACTTTGTCTCGATAAGAGTAGGAGCACCAAAGCTTAAGCCTCTTTTTGCTGAAGTTATAACTGCTCTTTGTATATCTTTGTCTGCATGTCCAAATATAAGAGGTCCCCAACTTTGCACAAAATCCACGTATCTGTTGCCATCTATATCGTAGATATAAGCACCATCTCCTCTACTTATAAACAAAGGAGTTTGTCCTACGCTTGAAAATGCACGAACTGGTGAGTCAACGCCTCCAGGAATCACTTTTTTTGCTGCAATAAAGGCTTTTTTGCTCTTTTTTGTTTTAGACATACTAAACTCTCCTTCTTCTATTTTGTATAAAGATTTTTAAATTGAAGGTTTATTTTACCCTTTGAAATCTCAAAAGGTTATAAATAACTCTTACATATAAAGCTTATTTACTCTCTTGTAGCCATTTTGTAAGAGGAGTAAACTCTTCTATACTCTTTGGCGAGGTCTTTAAAATTTCGCTCATACTTTTAACACCCATAGACAAAAGATACTGCAAGTTATTGTCAAAAGTTGCATTGTTTATAACAAAGATGTTGTCTTTGTGAACTTCAAACATAAATCCGCCATTTGGGATTGGTGATTGTGAAAGCGTAACTGTGTAGTGGTCTTTTATGATGCTCTCTTTTTGCGAATACATAAGCCCTATATTGTAGCCACAACTTCCAAAGCCTTTTATAGCAACAACTAAAACTTTTGTGTCGCCTTTTTTTGATGAGTTAAAGACATTGATGATATCTTTTATAGTTGAGTAGCCAGGTATCTTTGAGAAAACTTTTTGAAATATATCTGCTAACTTTGTTTCCATAAAAAAACCAAGCATATACAAGATAAAAACAGATACAAACACAACTAAAGCTGTCCAAAGATATTTGAAATTTTCAGGCTCAAATCCAACTAAACCAAAAAACGAATTTACAAGTCCTCCAACCTTTCCATACAGCCACATAACGATAACTACAACGGCAACAATCGGCAAAAGCCAAAAAATTCCTTGTAGTATTCTCTCAACTATATGTTTTAAAAAAGACCTATCTTCT
>JBKECC010000138.1:0-8371 GCA_047974135.1 Campylobacteraceae bacterium
ATTTGTGATTTCTTAAACTATTTATAAGAATATTAACTAAAGAAAAAGCATAAATTATAAGTTAGTAGACAAAAAAAGCAGAAAACTATGTTATTTAGGTATTTAGCTAAATAGTAGATATAAAATTTTTCTCAACCTAGACTAAAAAATGGTAAAAATTATTTTACTATTCTGTTACAAAACTACACAATAAATTTTAATTTTTGCTCTTTGTTATAAAATAGATTTACATGTAAAGATTGTTGGTTAATCTATTTATATAAACTTTTTATGTTAAAATTTCAAAATATTAAAAAAAGGCTCTATTTTGCTTACATTAGATACAAAAGTTAAAGTTTTTAAGGCATTAGGCAATGATACAAGATTGATGATTTTCAACAATATCCTTCAAAAACCATATATTTGTGATGACAACTCTATTGAAAAACCCCTAACAAAGAAGATGGAAAAAATCTGTGTTAGTGCAATCGCTGAAGATTTTAACTTTTCGCTGCCTACAATTTCAAGACATTTAAAAGAGCTTAAAGATGCTAACCTCATAACAATGACAAAAGTATCAAATAAAATTTTCATAGAGCCAAATATGGAATTTATAACCGAAGTTGCTAACTGCTTTCAAAGAATGACCAAAGTAGCTGAAATACAAAAGTAGAGAATTTTTCTTTACATGTAAGTTTTTTTGTATTTGAATCAACAAAATATGTTTAAAGATTTGAATGCATAGATTTGCAATAGAATTTATATATTGAAAGGATTTAAATTATTAAAATCTTGTGGCGGACAGAGAGGGATTCGAACCCTCGGAGCCCGATTAAGGCTCGCACCCTTAGCAGGGGTGTGGTTTAAGCCAACTCACCCATCTGTCCAAAAAAGCAAGACTGAATTATATAAGAGTGTTAATAATATTCGGCTTAAAATTGTACTAAATCAAGCACAAATGTTGAATTTATTTTTTCGCCATTTTTTGTGTATTCTAATTTTTTTATTTCAAGATTATTGTTTTGCAAAACAAAATTTCCATTTGCTTTTTGAATAGTCTCTTTTTGCGTTTTAATCTCTTTAACATCGAAGCTTCCTTCTATATTTTGAGCTTTTTTTACAGCATATAGATTTAAATCTTGAGCGCTTATCTTTAAATCTTCAAAACTTAAATCACAGTTAGAAAATCTTAAAGCAACCTCTTTTTTACTTGCAATTTCTTCAAGGTCAAAGTTTATCTCGCCGTTTTCATTTTTAATCATATTAATATTTGCACTTTTAATCTCTATCTCTTTTAACTGTTGCTTTGCAATGAGCAGTGGTAAGATTTTGAGTTTTAGTCTCACGCTGGCATTTTGTATCATCAAATCATCTTGAGAAAAATTTTGAGGATTTTGTATATTTACACCATTTATAACAAGTCCAAGTGGAAACAATGAAAATGAAACATCACCATTAACAGTAGCATTTAGTTCATAAATACTTTGTGCAAATTTAGATATCTTTGGTTTTGCCTTGTTAAAGTCAGTCGTATAAAGTACCACGCAAATAAAACCTATAAAAACAAGTGCAACTATACATACTCTTTTTATCGTTTTTAAAAGCAAATTGTCCATTTTTTAAAGACTCAATTTTTCGATGATTTTTTGAGTTACCACTAAAGGATTTTTTGCTTCGTATATCGGTCTTCCAACTACTATAAAGTCTGATTTATTTTCTTTTGCAACTTCTATATTTGCAACCCTTTGTTGGTCATCACTATTTTCACCAAATGGTCTAATTCCAGGAGTTAGCGTTATAAAATCTTTACATGTAAACTTTTTTATATTTAAACTTTCATAAACAGAGCAAACAACACCATTAAGGCCTGCTTCAAAACTGTCTTTGGCAAAGTCAACAGCTTTTGTCTGTATATCTTTGCTGTAAATCTTGCTAAAATCGCTTTCATTAAAACTTGTAAGCGCTGTAACAGAAAGCACGAGAGGAGGATTTTTCACCTCTTTTAGTCTTTCCATAACCATCTTCATAGCAACTTTGCCACTACTTGCATGAATATTAAACATATCAACGCCAAGCGAAGAGATAGACTCTGCAGCATCGGCCATCGTGTTTGGTATATCGTAAAGTTTCAAATCAAGAAAAAGTTTAAAATTTGGATTTATATTTTTTAACTCATTTAAGATATTTTTTCCATCTCTTATAAATGAGCGAAGTCCAACTTTTAGCCAAACATCACAATCTTTTAACTTTTTTGCTAGCTCAATATTTTCTTTTTCGCTTGGCAAATCAAGTGCGACACAAAGCTTCATTTATAAACTCTTTTTTATAGCATCTAAAACGCCATTTATAAACTTAGGACTTGAGTCATTTCCAAGCTCTTTTGCAAGCTCAATAGCTTCATTTATAATAACTGCACTGTCAAGTTTTGTAAACAAAAGCTCATATGCACCAAGTCTTAAAAGCGCTCTCTCAATTGTTCCAATTTTTTCTAATTCCCACTCTTTTAAGTGTTTGTTTATCTCTTCATCGATTTTTGTTAAATTGTCTAAAACGCCTTGATGAAGTTCTATTGCAAAATCTTTTTGTTTGTTTCTTATCTTCTTCTCTTCAAAAATCTCATCTCTGTATTTTAAAATGTCAGAATTTCCAACATCTCTGGCATACAAAAGCCCTATAATTGTCTCTCTTACTTGATGTCTTGTAGCCACATTTAGCCTTTAAAATTTGAGTATAGACTGATAAGTTCGATAAGTCCGGTCATACTTTCAAAGCCTTTATTTCCAGCTTTGCTTCCAGCTCTCTCAATCGCTTGCTCTATAGTGTCTGTTGTTAAAACTCCAAAAGTAACTGGTTTTTGATATTTTAAAGCTGTGTTTGCTATGCCTTTTGTTGCCTCTGCTGAAACAAAATCAAAATGAGGAGTTGAGCCACGAATAACCGCACCAACGCAGCAAATACCATCGTATTTTTGTAGAGATAGTAGTTTATCAAGCACAAAAGGAATTTCAAAAGCACCTGGAACTAAGATTAAGTCTAAGTTTTTCTCACTTCCTCCGTGTCTTAAAAAAGCATCTTTTGCACCTTCAACCAATCTGTCAGTTATGATGTGATTAAATCTTGCATTGATTATTGCGATTTTTTCACTACCTTTTAGAGATAATTTTCCTTCAATAATATTCATTGTTTTCCTTTACATGTAAACACTAACTAAAGTGCATTTTGTATTTTTTTTATGTTATTTATAACTTTATCTAACGCTTTTAAGTCAAGCATATTTGGACCATCACAAAGCGCCTCATCTGGACAATAATGTGTTTCAAAGAAAAATCCATCAACACCAACAGCAGCAGCAGCGCGTGAAAGTGGGGCTACAAACTCTCTTTTTCCACCACTTTTTCCGCCTTCTGCTCCTGGCATTTGCACAGAGTGAGTTGCATCAAAAATAACTGGAGCAAACTCTCTCATGATGCCAAGTGCTCTCATGTCAACAACCAAGTTTCCATATCCAAAGGTTGAACCTCTCTCGGTTAACCAAACACCGGCTTTCTTGGCTACTTCATATCCGCTTCCTTCAATCCCTCTTGTATCTAAGATTTTTTGAACAGAATACTTCATATCATTTGGATTTAAAAATTGTCCTTTTTTAATGTTTACGACACATTTTGTGTTTGCAGCTGCTACAAGTAAGTCAGTTTGTCTGCATAAAAATGCTGGGATTTGCAAAACATCAACAACTTCGCCTACTGGTTTTGCTTGAGTAAAATCATGTATATCAGTTAAAAGCTTAAATCCAAACTCAACTCTTACAGCATCTAAAAGTTTTAATCCCTCTTCAAGTCCAGGTCCACGAAAACTACTTATACTTGTTCTATTTGCCTTATCAAAACTACTTTTAAAGTAAAAATCTATCGATTTGTCTTCATTATATTTTACCAACTCTTTTGCAACGCGAAAGAGTGACTCCTTGCTTTCTATAACACAAGGTCCTGCTATTAAAATCATATTTTTTCCTTTGCGACCAAAATGCCGCTTAAAATTACAAGCATTATACCAAAAAGAGCTAATAAATCAGGGTAAACACCCCAGAAAATTGCACTAAAAATACCAGCGAAAATTATATCAGCATAACTTACGGTTGCTACGATTGCTGCTTTAGTTGCTCCGTATGCTTTTGTTAGGAAAATTTGAGCTAAAGTTGCAAAAATTCCCATTATTATTATATAAAACCATACAATGCCATGAGGCATAGTTGGTTTACCAAAAAACTCTTCAAAGCCATTTATTAGAAAAATAGCATTAAATCCTATCATCAAAAGTGGTCCGATAGTTCCAACCAACATAAACGATAAAACTATCGCTTTTGTATCATAATACTGTTTTAACTCCCTAACACTTGTGTATGCAAGTGCGGCTCCAACACCACTTAAGATGCCCATTATATCGGTTGTTTTTAAACCAATTTCAACATTTGGTTTCATTATAAGAATGATGCCAACAAATCCTATAAAAATTGCAAACCACCCAAAAATACTCATCTTCTCTTTTAAAAGAAAGTAAGCAATTATGGCAGTAAAAATAGGAGCTGTTTTTGAGAAAGTTATGGCATCAGCAAGTGGAATATGAGCTATGTTATAAAACCAAGCAAGAAGCGCAACAAATCCTATAAACCCTCTAAAAAAAAGTAGCGGCATTTTGCCACCTTTTTGTTTTAATGGCATTTTATATATAGCAAAACCGATGATTAAAACACCAAAGATATTTCTTAAAAATGTTATCTCTAAAACGCCAAGATAACTGCTTAGTATTTTTACAAAAACACTCATGACTGCAAAACAAAAAGATGCTAAAAGCATCCAAAATACACCATAATTTATATTTATTGGCACTTTTTTTCCTTAAAAATTAGCGTGATTTTAGTACAAGCTTTGTTAAAACCTTGTTATTTTGTTTTACATGTAAAACTTTTTGAGGACTTTTATAGAAATAAAAGGGTACAATTGGATTCTTTAAATATATTTTACACTTATATAAGGTTTTGATTGAAAAAAATAGCATTGATTGGCAAACCAAACGTTGGTAAAAGCTCACTTTTTAACAGATTAGCAAAAGAGAGAATAGCCATAACTTCTGATGTAAGCGGAACAACAAGAGACGTTCGTTACAAAGATATAGAGATAGATGGACGCGAATGCACTATCGTTGATACTGGCGGACTTGATAGTTCAAGTGAGCTTTTTACAAATGTTAGAACTATGTCGTTAAAAGCAGCTTCACAAGCGGATATAATCTTGTTTTTAGTTGATGGCAAAATGATTCCTGATGATAAAGAGCAAAAACTCTTTTTTGAACTTCAAAAATTAAATAAACCAATAGCTTTAGTTGTAAACAAAACAGATAACGAAAAAGAGGTTGAGAGAGCTTGGGAATTTTACCAATTTGGTGCAGAGTTTATCTTTCCAATCTCTGTTTCGCATAACCGTGGATTTGCTGCACTTATAAAATGGCTTTGCAAATACTTGCCAGCTCCAAAAGAGGAGAGTTTAAAACTAGACGCCGATGATGATTTCTCTCTTGAAGATATTTTAATTGAAGAAGAAAAAGTTGAAGTAAATTTAGATGATGATAAAACTATACATGTAGCAATTATAGGTAAAGTAAATGTTGGTAAAAGCTCACTTTTAAATGCACTTATAGGTGAAGACAGAGCTGTTGTAAGCGATGTTGCTGGCACAACCATAGATCCTGTTGATGATAAGATAATTTATAACGATACAACCATAACCTTCGTAGATACTGCTGGTATTAGAAGAAGAGGAAAAATAGAAGGTATAGAAAAATACGCTCTTGGACGAACTGAGAGTATGCTAGAACGCGCTGATATAGCTCTTTTGGTGCTTGATGCCAGTGAACCATTTGCAGAACTTGATGAGAGAATAGCAAGTTTAGTGCAAAAATATGAGCTTGGATGTATCATCGTTTTAAATAAATGGGATAAAGCGCTGATGGAGTACAAAGAAGCCGTAAAAGAGTTAAGATATAAGTTTAAATTTTTAGCGTTTGCTCCTGTTATCACTGTTTCCGCTCTTTCAAAAAAAAGAATTCACAAAGTAAATGATATGATTTTGGAAGTTTTTGAAAATTACAGCAGAAGAATTCCAACTTCAAAACTAAATGAAGTTATCAAAGAAGCAACAGTAAAACATCAAATGCCTTCTGATAAAACAAAAGTTGTGAAGATTTACTACGCAACGCAGTTTCAAGCGAAACCACCACTCATTGCACTTGTTATGAATAGACCAAAGGCTCTGCATTTTAGCTATAAAAGATACTTGGTAAATAAACTGCGCGAAGCATTTAACTTTGAAGGCTCTCCGATTGTTTTGATACCAAGACCAAGAAGCCAAACAAATCCTGAAAACGAGCAAGAATCAAACGATGAATAACAATATAGTGTTGATTGGTTTTATGGGAGTTGGCAAAAGTAGCACAACAAGAAAACTTTCAAAAGAGTTAGGATTTGTGAGTATTGACACTGATGACTTGATTGAAAGCATGGAGGGGAGACGCATAAAGCTTATATTTTCCCAAAGTGGCGAAGAGTACTTTAGAGACTTGGAAAAAAGAGTTGCCACATGGATTGAAAAAAGTGTACAAAACTCTATAATATCAACTGGTGGCGGATTTTTTATGGTACCAAATATAAAAAACATTGGTAAAATTATATATTTAAAATCAAGTTTTGATGGGATAATAGACAGAATTAACAAACACAAAAATGCAAAACAAAAATTTGCAAAAAGACCGCTTTTGAGTGATAGAAAAAAGGCTAAAGAGTTATTTGATAAAAGAGAGAAAATTTACGAAAATTTAGCAGATATAACGATAAACATGCAAAAGCATAAAACTATAAAAAGTGTTGTAAAAGAGATTAAAAGTCATTTAAATGCAAATGATCAATAATACAAAAAGGGGAAGTTATGAAGTTTTTAATTGTTGTTTTCTTAATTGGTCTTGGGATTTATTTTTTCAAAGACTCTGTTTTGGGTGTTACGGATAAAGCAGTTGGTCAAGTTCAAACAGACTATCAGCAAATTCCAGCTCCTGTAAAACAGTACAATGAGAAGATTTTTGGCAAAATGTATTTTATACAAAACTCAAAAGAGGCTCAGGAAGTAAAAGCTATTTGTGATGCAAATAATAAATGGAAAAGCGAACCACTCACGAGAGATATCTTTAACCAAAACTGCCTTGATGCAGCAATAGCTATACAATAAATTTTTAAAAACTCTTTGTTTGGTTTAAAAGCTACCTAACCAAACAAAGATTATAATTTATCCGCATTTTAACTTTTAGGAATATCATGAGAGTATTAACAGGCATTCAGCCATCAGGAAATTTACATATTGGTAACTACTTTGGTGCCATAAAACAGATGTTAGAACTTCAAGAAAGAAGCGAACTTTTTTTGTTTATACCAAATTTGCACGCTTTAACAAGCTTGAAAGATGGGAAAAAGCTGCAAGAAAACACTATGCAAGCTGCAATCACCCTGCTTTCTTTGGGCATAAATCCAAATAAATCTATATTTTGGGTTCAATCGGACGTCAAAGAAGTGTTAGAACTTTACTGGATTTTATCATCATACACACCAATGGGGCTTTTAGAGAGGGCTCATAGCTACAAAGATAAAGTAGCAAAAGGACTAGGGGCAAATCATGCACTTTTTTCATATCCTGTTTTAATGGCTGCCGATATTTTGCTTTATAGTTCAAACGTGGTTCCAGTTGGAAAAGACCAAGTCCAACATGTAGAAATCACTCGCGATATCGCTATAAAGTTTAACAATGACAATGGAGATATTTTTACTCTTCCTGATTTTAAAGTTGATGAAAACGTTGCTACTGTTCCAGGAATTGACGGTGCTAAGATGAGTAAAAGTTACGGAAATGCAATAGATATATTTTTAAGCGAAAAAGAGTTAAAACAAAGAGTTGGCAAGATTGTGACTGATTCAACACCAGTAGAAGAGCCAAAAGATCCTTTTACATGTAACGTTTTTGCTCTTTCAAAACTATTTTTAGATAAAAGCGGTCAAGAAGATTTGATAGCAAGATACCAAAGAGGTGGCGAAGGTCACGGACATTTTAAAATGCACCTAAAAGAGTTGATTTGGGATTATTTTGCTCCTGCTAGAGATAAAAAAGCTTACTACGAAAGCCATTTGGATGAAGTAAAAGACATCTTAAAAGATGGTGCAAACAAAGCTCGCAAAATCGCAACTCCTATGATGGAAAAAGTGCGTGATGCAGTTGGAATTTACAAAGGATAATTTATGTTAGATTTAAAACTTTTACAGAACAATTTTGAAGAAATAAGTGTGGCACTTTCAAAA
>JBKECC010000019.1:0-23332 GCA_047974135.1 Campylobacteraceae bacterium
CTTGAGCTGGTATTGCAAATACTAGATAATCGCAAGTTAGTGCTGTTTGTAAATCTACAAAATTTTCAATACTTTTAGGAGTTCTTGAAGTAATTAGGCATTTCTCTTTTTTAGAAAATGCAAAGTGGAGAGCTTGCCCCCATTTTCCAGCGCCAATTACTGCTAAACTCATTTTTAAATTCCTAGTTTTTCTTTTAAAAGTTCATTTACCTTTGCTGGATTTGCAGCGCCCTTGCTCTCTTTCATAACTTGACCAACAAAGAAGCCAAAGAGCTTATCTTTTCCGGCTTTTAATTCTGCTACTTTATCACCATTTTCGCTTATGATTTTATCTATAATACTTAAAATTGCTCCATCATCGCTTACTTGTTTTAATCCTAATTTTTCTATAATTTCATCAATTTCTCCACCATTTAAAAGGATAAAATCAAGTATCTCTTTAGCAGCTTTTCCACTAATTGTGCCATCATCTATTCTTGTAACAAGTTTTGCTAATTTTTCCGATTTTATAGGTGAAGTCTCTATGGTTGTGCCATTGTTTAATCTACCAAGAAGCTCAACACTAAGCCATGTAACACTGTTTTTAGCAGATGAGCCAAACTTTAACATATCTTCAAAATAACGTGCCAATTCAACTGAACTTGTAAGAACGCTTGCATCATACTCTTTGATGCCAAAATCTTTTACAAATCTATCTTTTTTTTCTTCTTGAAGTTCAGGTATTTTAATGCATTCATTATACATTTCATCGCTAACTATAACAGGTAACAAGTCAGGATCAGGAAAATATCTATATTCTGCACTATCTTCTTTTCCTCTCATGCTTCTTGTAACACCACTATCTGTGTTAAAAAGTCTTGTTTCTTGAACCACCTCTTTATTATAAACACCATCTTCCCAAGCAACACTTTGGCGCTCTACTTCAAAATCGATAGCTTTTTGTATAAATTTGAATGAGTTTAAGTTTTTTATCTCAACTCTTGTGTAAAGTTTTTTATCTCCGATTGGACGAATTGAGACGTTTGCATCACAACGAAAACTTCCCTCTTGCATATTTGCGTCACTAATATCTAAAAATCTCAAAACTGAATGTATTTTTTTAAGATACGAGATAGCTTCATCACTACTACTTAAATCAGGTTCGCTTACTATTTCAAGAAGAGGAGTTCCTGCTCTATTTAAATCAACTTCACTATAATTTGCTTGGTGAATGTTTTTGCCAGCATCTTCTTCAAGGTGAGCACGCGTAACACCTATTCTTTTTTTTGTTCCATTTTCCAAATCTATAAAAACTTCGCCACCTTCAACTATAGGAATTTCAAATTGACTTATTTGATAACCCTTTGGTAAGTCTGGATAGAAGTAGTTTTTTCTATTAAATATAGAGCGTTTATTTATAGTTGCATTGATTGCTGTTCCAAAAGCGATAGATTTCTTAATTACCTCTTTGTTTAAAACTGGAAGTGCTCCTGGAAGCGCTAAACAAACAGGACAAACGTTTGTGTTTGCAACCTCTCCAAAACTTGTAGCACATGAGCAAAAAATCTTTGTTTTTGTGTTTAATTGCGCGTGAATTTCTAAACCTATAACAACTTCAAATTTCATAAATTTTCTACCTTAAATGTTTAATTTTTTATAAAGTATCTAATTGAAGCAAAGCCTACAGCTCCTGCTTTTAAACAATCATCTATTTGTGAATTTTCCAAAATTCCACCAAGGGCGATACATTGATTTGGTATTTTATCCGTTATTTCTTTTAAATTCACTAAACCAAGAGGTTCGCCTTTATTTGGAGTAAAAAATATAGGAGAAATAATGATAAAATCTGAGCCAAGATTTATGGCTTCTTTTGCTTCATAAAGCGAATGTGTGCTTGATACAACGAACAATCCATTCTCTTTTGCATTTTTTATTTTGTGAAAATCTTGTGAGCTAAAATGCACACCAAAAGCCTTATATTTTAGTGCTAAATCATCTCTTGTATGCAAAATAGGTTTTACATGTAAACTTTTACATGTAAAGATAAACTCTTCTACTTTTGCTTCATAATCATTTGAGGTCTTATCCCTAAAACAAGCAAAATCAGGTTTGTGTATTAAAAGAGCGTTTTTTAATATTTTGAAAAAATCTTTACTGTAAAGTTTTGTATCAGTGATAAGATATTTAATCGATGTCTTTTTTGATATCACGAGTTAAATCTTCAAGAAGTTTTGTCTGTTTTTTTAACTCTTTATATTTATCTAGTTGTAGTGAAAAAATTTCAACTATTAAAACTAAAAATAGTCCAACAGTAAAACCTATAAAAGCGGCTATAAAGGCAAAAGCAAAACCAAAAGGTAAAAATGTGAAGAAGAGTTTAACAGCAAAAATAATCGCAAGAGCCCAAGCGGCTCCTGCTAAAAAACCTATTATAAATTCTAAGTAACTTCTCAATTGCGTGATGATTAATGATCTTCACTAATTTGTATAGCACCAGCTATATAAACGTAAGTCAAAATCATAAAAATAAAAGCTTGTAAAATTCCAAAAACAAGCAATATAAAAAATGGCAATACAGGAACTAACCAAGGTGCAAGAAATAGCATAACAGCTAAAAACATGTCATCACCTTTTACGTTTCCAAAAAGTCTGAATGAAAGTGATATAACTCTTGAGCAGTTTGAGATTATCTCGATAGGAAACATAAGCGGAGCCATAATTAAGTTTGGTCCCATAAAGTGTTTCATGTATTTTAAAAATCCATTTTCTTGAATACCTTTAAAATTATAAAAGAAAAATACCATCAAAGCTAAAGGTAGTGTAAAGTTTATGTTGCTTGAAGGAGCTTCAAATCCTGGAATAATTCCAATCATGTTAGATACAAATATAAAAAGAGCTATAGTTGCTGCAAGTGGAAAATATTTTCTTGCTATATCATCACCAACAACGCCACCAGCTACAGATAAAACGCCGCCCATGAAAGCTTCCATAACGTTTTGAGTACCTCTTGGAACAAGTTGCATCGATTTTGTAGCAAGTTTTGCTAACACTAAAATAATAAAAACAACAATAACGATTTGTGAAACAATAACAAATGTGTGATTGTGCGAGATGAGTCCAGTGAAGACAAATAATTCTGGCATTTGAGATTTCCCTATTTTGTGAATTTTAAACGGTGATTATATCAACTTAACAATTAAGTTTTTATGAATTTTTACGTTAAAACAACTATTTTTAATGCATAAAGTTATCATAGAAAAGTTTTAATATAGTCGCACCAACAACGCATAAAAACATAACTCTTATAAATTTTACATCTCTTTTAACAACCATATTTGAGCCGATAATTGCTCCTAAAACCTGCCCTATTCCCATTACAATACCAAGTAAAAATAGAACTTGGCCATTAAACACAAAAACGCCTAAAGATACGATATTGCTTGTAAAATTCATAGCCTTTGTTTGAGCAGTTGCACTTTTTAGATTGAGTCCAAGCAAAACAACTATAGCTACCATCCAAAAAGTTCCAGTTCCTGGTCCAAAAAAACCATCATAAAAGCCAAGCAGTAAACCAAAACAGATATAAAAAACTTTTTTTGATACTCTTTTTTCCCTATCTACCTCTCCTAGTTTTGGTAAAAACAGAAAGTAAAAAAACAAAAACACAAGCATGAAAGGTATAGCTTTTTTTAAAATTGTCGCATCTATAAATAAAACAGTTGTGGTTCCTATAACAGCACCAATAAAAGTAAAAACAACTCCAAGCCAAACTTCGTTTAGTTTCAAAAGTCCTTTTTTGTAAAAGTTGTAAGCAGCTGTAAAACTTCCAAAAGAGCCACCAAGCTTGTTTGTTCCTAATGCCAAATGAGGAGGAATACCAAGTGCTAGTAAAGCAGGAATAGCGATAATACCGCCACCTCCAGCTATCGAGTCAACAAAACCAGCGAGAAGCGAGACACCAAACAAAATGACATAATGTATTAATTCTAATTCCATATTTTTACTAAACCTGAATTTTAATGGCTTGAAGTATAGCACTTTTTCTTCTATATTTAATGTTAAAATTTATACATTTGTGCTAATATTTTGCTTAAATTTATTTTAGGAAATAATAGTTATGTTCATTCCTAATTCTGGTGTAAACAAAACACCTCAAACTCAAAATGATGAAGCAACACTTCTTATTGAAGGTATCTCTCTTATAAGCCAAAACGAGTGGTACACAGCTTTTTCTATATTTAAAACTCTAACAAACTCTAACAATATTTGCGTTATTTATAACCTTAGTTTATGTTACAAACAAGCAGATGAAGTTGATAATGCACTCATGTTTGCAAAAAAAGCAAATGAACTAAATAAATCACTTGCAACTTCACCAAAACCTCTTACAAATACACTTATTAAACTAAAAAACATTGAAGAGGAAAATAACTCTTATCTTTTAGCACTTACTCCAGCGGTTGTTAAGCATTCACCAGAGTTAGTTGCGCAAAGAGTTACAAGACTACTAATCGATTTACATGTAAAAAAGGAAAATTGGCAAGAGGTAGTAAGGCTTTGCAACCAATTAGCAAACACAAAATGTCAAAATGTTCATGAAGCTTTAAAAATAGCAAAAGAAAATTTATAAAAAAGGAAAAAGGATGTCGCTAGAGAATTTATACGATATAAAAAGAGCATATTCAGACAAAAGTTACAAACTAGAAGAGATACAACATTCATTTAAAGAGTTTTTGAAAAAAGCTTCTAGTGATGATGACAATTTGAAGCTTTCAGTATGGAAACTAGTCAGTGAATTTGCCGATTTTGGAATGGTTGATTTTCTCACAAATGAGCTTGATTGGCGAGCTAATAATATAACGGATGGATACAGTAATGTACTTCATTTTCTAGCAAACAAAGGTGATGCAACATATTTTAATATGCCAAAAGGAAGGGTTTATGAAACAACTAAAAAACTCCTCGATGCAAAAGTTAGTATGCTAAAAAAAGATGGTTACAATTTAACACCACTTATGGGTGCAGCAAAAAATGGTATGGTTGAATTTATACAAGTTTGTATAGAAAAAGGTGTAAAAATCGGCATAACCACAGAAGATGGTGATACACTTTTACACTTAATCGCCGAATACTCAGGACGAGCGGAAGAGAGTTTTGAAAAATACACAACTCCAGAATATGAAAAAGAGATGTCAAAAGAAGATTTTGATGCAACAAAAAAGTATATGGTTGAAAGAAGAGAATACGTTACAGATAAATACAACAGAGAAAAAGATACAATCCGTGGTTTTATAGATTCTGCTAAGCTTTTAATGGAACAAGGTTTAGACCCATTTGAAAAAAACAATTACAACAAAACTGCTATCGATGTTGCAGTTAATTACAAAGGGAAAATCATATCAGTAGTGCTTCAAGGTATTGATGTAGATAGTGATGATTCAAAACTACAACTCCAAACTGCTGGTATGAATATATTTCAAGCTTGTGAGGCAAAAGATAGTGTTGCGCTTGATGCTATTTTGCAACTTGGAGCAAATCCAAATGAAGAGCAAGATGATGAAAATTCAAGTGAAAACAAGATGTTGGCTCTAAGTATCGCTATGAAATATTTTGATTTTCCTTCCATTAAAATACTTCTTGAGAATGGTGCAAGTGCTACTATATTTGACTCACGTGGAAAACATCCGCTAACTTACATGTATCACAGTGGCTATATAAAAAGTGAAGCCTATAAAGAGAAAATACCTCAAAAAATATTAGCCTTATTGGTTCAAAAAGGCTTTAAACTTGATGATTATATAGATGATGATGAAAATACTCTGCTTACTTATACAGCTAAAAACTTTTATTATAATACCAACTTAGCAAAAGCATTACTTGATGAGTTGATATATAAAAACTGCGATGTAAATAAAAGTAACAAACACGGACAAAGTGCTTTAATGTTTTTATGTGCCTCTGATGATAGAGAGGCTGAAAATAGTTTAATCACACTACTAGAAAATGGTGTGGATGTAAGTGTAAAAGACAAAAATGGAAAAACTCCACTGATATACGCAGCTAAAAATAGCAATAACACTTATGCAAAAAATTATGCAGAACTTTTAGAGCAGTTTGGAGATATATTGGTTAGTGCAAAAGACAATCAAGGCAAAAGTTCACTTGACTTGGCAGTTGAAAATAACAATGAACCGCTTGTAAAGTGGTTACTTGAAAGACAATAAAACTATAAAAAGGAAAGATATAGATGGATAACATTTTTTTAAATGCATGCAAAAACAATCAAAAAGGAGTTGTGCAAACTTTTTTGAAAAAAGGTGGCATAAATGTTGACAAAAGAGATGGCATGGGAAATACACCACTTTTTTATGCTTGTCAAAAAGGTTCACGTGACATAGTAAAGCTTTTAGTAGAAGCTGGTGCTGATGTAAATTTAGCCAACAATAACAGCACAACACCACTTCACATGGTTTCCATGAGTGGAAACAAAGAGATTTTGACTATTTTGCTTGAAAAAGGTGCGGATGTAAATACAACTGATAAAGATGGAAAAACTGCTCTTATTTACTCTCTTGCAGATGGCAGAACGGAATTTACAAAGTTCTTACTAAGTAAAGGTGCTGATAAAAACATAAAAGATAGTAGCGGTTATACTGCGCTTGATTATGCCACAAGTAGAGGTTTGCGTGATACTGTAGCACTTTTAGTTACAGAAGAAGCAAATAAAGATAGTTTTGGAAACACTCCGCTTCATCAAGCAGTTTGGAATAACCAAAGTGAAGTTGTTGGAGAACTTTTAAAACTCAAAACTTGCGATATTGATGCTTTAAATGATGCAGGAGAGAGTGCACTTATACTTGCTTGCTCAAATGCAAACCTACATTTAGCAGAGATTTTAATCAAAGCAGGAGCAAACATTAACGCAAAAAGACTTGATGGAAACTCTGTTATACACTATGTTAGCTACAGAGGAAATCAATTTATGGCAAAACTTTTGATTGAAAATGGTGTAGATGTAAATTATAAAAATGAGTTTGGTGAAACTCCACTCATTATCGCAGCAAAAAATGGCTTCAATGATTTGACAGCACTTTTGTTAAGCAAAGATGCAAATGTAAATGAACATGATAATGCAGAATATTCAGCACTTCATTACGCTTCAACAAATGGTTACACAGAGATAGTCGAGCAGTTAATAATGGCAGGAGCTGATAGCTAAAAGTCGTTAAAACAATAGCAACTACTTGTTATTGTTAGGCTTGAGACCAAGTGCTTTATGTGAAACATAGCACGCAGAGAACATTTAAGCAAACAAAAAAGGATAAAAAAATGGCAAAAGATTATCAAACACTACTTGCAGAATTTCAAAAAAAGATGGCGGAAATGGGAGCAAATCCAGATCCACGCGAAATATATAAACTACAACAACAGATGCAAGAAGAGATGATGAATGCGGTTAATAGTATGTCTCCTGAAGAGATGAGGGCTTATTCAGATAGTGCATACGAGCATGATGACGATGATAAATTAGATGATGATGAAGCGCTTAGTCAGTTTATAGCTGCTCATCAGCAACCAAGAGAGTTGGAGAAATATCTTGCTTTTGGAAGCTTTTTAGTTTTGGTTAATTACGAGCCATATCAAACTTTAGAGATGATGAGTGAGAGTAAAGATATGGCTGATACTTTGGCATCTTCTTGGGGAGTTGATGATAAGGAGAGTGCTAAAAAAACCATTGAGAGAATTTTTAACATTGGACATAGAACTGATTTTAACAAAGACTATTTAGCTATAAAAAATGGTCAAACGGATGGATTTGATGATGATGATTTAGATAATTTTATCAATACATATAGAGCATTAGTAGAGTTTTACCCGAATGAAAAAATAGACAAATGTTACTCAATCATCGCTTGGGATATAGATAGAGCAGCATTTTTGGCAAGAGCTTATGCATCCATTGGATATATTAGCGAAAAAGAGGCGTGGGAATGGCTAAAAAAATGTGCAGCTGAGGCTAAAAAACACTTTAACAATTGGGATGATTATGCTATTTCACTTATGATGGGAAGAGCTGTAACGCTTGGGTTTCATCCAATTTATATAGACGCTTTAAATATACTGAGATTTGAAGACAAAGAATTTTTAGACACAAAATCATTTTCAGAGTTTTAAATACACTTTTTTACATGTAAGAATTTCTTACATGTAACCTTATCTTTTATCTACTTCAAACACATATAACATTTTTTATTTAATTATTCAATCTTTTTATACATAAATTTTAATTATTTTTTAAGAATAAAAGCAATAATATTCTCTAAGATTAATTGAGTAAATATATAAGATTACTCAAGATTAAATATCTTTTCATTTTTTAATCAATCAAAAGGAGATAACTTATATGGAGTTAACCGCTGATGAAAAAGCTATATTGGCTGGTGACAAAGGTGATATATTGCGCGATGCATTAAGATTGCAATATGAGATAGGAAAATTTTGGGGAGCAAAAAGATTTATCTCAGTATCAAATGTGCACATGATGGGAGATATAGAAGTCCTTGGTGATGCAGGAAAGAGTTTTATTGATTACGTAGCAGAAAATAAAGCACAAACAGTTTGCCCAACTTCAACAAATGCACGTTGTGTTGATTTTGGTTTTGCAGAACAATTAGGTCAAAACCTAGATGAAGTAAACAAAGAAACAAAAATCATACAATCCTTAAGAGATATAGGCATCACAACGGTCGA
The DNA here is from genome assembly GCA_047974135.1 of Campylobacteraceae bacterium. Taxonomy (GTDB): domain Bacteria; phylum Campylobacterota; class Campylobacteria; order Campylobacterales; family Campylobacteraceae; genus JAIRQK01. The sequence continues at coordinate 8,731 of JBKECC010000019.1, forward strand.
TACATGTATAAACTACCAAACAGTTTATCAACCTCATTTTGGTGAACATATTGCATGGGGCGATACTGGAACGGTTATATATGCTAACTCTATTTTTGGTGCACGTACCAACTTTGAATCAGGCCCTTCGGCACTTGCAGCAGCATTAACTGGAAGAACTGCTGAGTATGGTTTTCATCTTGATTGGCATCGAAAAGGTACTTTACATGTAAAGATAGAGTTTGACCCTAAGGACTTTGCTGACTTTGGTGTTATAGGCAAGATAGCAGGAGAAGCAAACCAAAACTACTTTAGTGTGCCAGTATTTACAGGATTTGAAAATCGCCAAATAAGTTCAGATGAACTTAAACATTTAGGTGCATCACTTGCATCATATGGTTCCATGGGTATGTTTCATATAGCAGGAATCACTCCTGAAGCTAGAACCTTTGATGAAGCTTTTGGTGACAATAAACCAACACAAACTATAAGCATTACAGCTAAAGATATTAAAAATGTTTATGATAGTTACGACAATGGTGGAGCACCTTTAAATTTAGTAGTTTTCTCTGCGCCACAGTTATCCATTCATGAGATAAAGTATTTAGCAAGTTTATTTAAAAATAGGCGCGTTAAAGACAATACTCATGTTTTTATCACAACAAGCAACGGAGTAAAGAGCCATGCCGAACAGCTTAAGTATTTACAAACTCTAAAAGAAGCTGGGGTGTTAATACTAGAAGGTGTTTGCTTTTATATCCTTCAAAATTTACCTCAAATGCGTAAACAAAATGGTTGGCACAATATCGTCACAAATTCGGCAAAACTTGCAAATATTATAAAAGCACATAAATTTAATCCTATATTAAAACGCACACAAGAGTGTGTTGATATAGCTACAAAAGGTATATAAAATGAGTTATAAAAGTATAAAAGTTAACCGTGCATACGGAAATATAGTTGAAGGTGAAGTTCTTATATCCACAGAAGGTTTTAGTCCTCGCTATGACCTTGATCGTTGGAGTGGAGAGATTAGTCGTCCAGGACATGCATTAGAAGGGATTAATATAAAAGATAAAATTCTTATCTTTCCAAGTGCAAAAGGAGGTATTGCTGCTGGTTGGGCATTTTACGATATTAAAGCTAAAGGGTTTGCGCCTTTGGCATTAATCTTTGGTGTTACAAATCCTGTTATGGTTCAAGGTGCAATTTTTGCTGATATTACAATTACTGAGGGTTGGGATATAGACCCATACTCTGTACTTAAAAATGGTGATTTTGTTCGTATTGAACCACAAAATCATTCAATCATTATTCTTTAATAAACAAAAATTAATTCAAGGAGAAAATAGATGAAAAAATATCTTTTAGTTGTTTTAAGTATCTTACTTTTTGGCGCATCTTCATTGGTTGCCGAAGTAAAAGAGTTGAGATTTAGCAGGCATTATGGCTTGGCATACCTACCACTTATCGTTTTAGAAGATAAGCAGTTGATAGAAAAAAATGCCAAGGCTGCTGGGCTTGGTGATATCACCGTAAGATGGACAACTTTTGGTGGTGGCGCACAATCAAACGATGCACTATTGTCTGGAAGTATAGATGTAGTAGCTTATGGAATTGCTCCTTTTATAAGAGTTTGGGACAAGACAAAAGGAAGGGTAAAATCTATAGGAGCAGTTGATCAAACTCCTTATTTTTTTAACACATCAAATCCAAAAGTAAAAAGCATTAGAGATTTAACACAAAACGATAGAATTGCCGTTCCTGCTATCAAAGTATCGGTTCAATCTTTAATTTTACAAATTGCAGCGGCAAAAGAGTTTGGCATAGACCAATATGACAAGTTAGACCATTTAACAGTTTCTCTAAAACATCCTGATGCCTACATAGCATTAACTTCAGGAAAATCTGAAATTACAGGACACATTTCTTATGATCCTTATCACACTCTTGAGTTGCAAGACCCAAACATACATACAGTTTTTAACTCATATGATATTTTCAATGGAAATCATGCAAGTAGTATAGTTGCGACAACTCAAGCATTTTATGACAATAACCCAACGCTGATTGATGTAATCATAAAATCTTTAGACGAAGCAAATGAGTGGATAACAAACAACAAAGAAGAGGCAGCAAAGTCTTATCTAAAAATCAGCAAATCAAAAGAGCCACTTGAACTTATAGTAAAAAGTCTAAACAATCCTGGCGTTGTTTACAGCACAACTCCACAAAGAAGTAGTATCTTTAGCGATTTTCTTTATCAAACAGGTGCAATTAAAACAAAACCGGAGAGTTGGAAAGATCTATTTTTTGAAAAATTACACTCAAAACCAGGAAGTTAATGGTTTTTTCTTTTACATGTAAGAATTTCTTACATGTAAACTATTTTGTAAGCAAATTTTCTATCTCTTTTGATTGCCCTAAACGGTAAATAGCAAAGTCATATTTTATGGGGTCGTCTTTATCAAAACTTTTTAGTGTTTCAGTTAACTCTAAAACAGCTTTAAAGTCATAACTTTTTCGGTTTAATAGTCCTAATTTTTTTGAAACATTGAAAGTATGAACATCAAGTGGCATAAGTAAACTACTTTTTTTAACCCTCTTCCAAAGTCCCATATCAAGTGCATCATCTCGCACCATCCATCTTAAAAACATATTTACTCTTTTGTGTGTTGAAGTTGGATTTTGTGAAGTTTTACCAAAAAGAAACTCATAACCACGAGAAGAGTAAGTATTTAAGCTATAAATCTTACTTATCAAAGAGTTTATGCCATCAAGTACGTTTTCCTCTTTTTTGTAGCCTTCTAAAAAAATATCTTCTAAACTACCCTCTTTTTTAAGTCTTGAAATCGTTTTAAACAGCTCAACTACATCTTGACTCGATTGAAAACGATAATACTTTGTTTGTAAGTTTTTTTCTTGATTTTTTTCACCCTCATCTAGTAAACTAAAATCAAGTGATAGTAGAAATTTTTCTATAAGTTTTGCATTTCCATAAGCAAATAAAGCGCAGATAAATGCGACAAATTCATCATTTTTTGGCTTTGCGACACGAAGCGGATCAGCTTCAACCAAAAGTGCTTCTAAACTATTTTTTTTGGCAACTTCCACATCAAGAAGGTTTTTTACTTTTATCAGATTTTTATTTAGCATTTTTATCCAAACTTTGTTTTAAAAAGGCATTATATATAAATTATGTAAAAAAGTACTTCCAAAATGGAATAACCAAAATATCATCAATTTTGTCGTTTTGATTGGAAGTTATAATGATTTTTTGGGATATTTTATAATCATTTATTTTATCAAAAACTCTCACTTCCCTTTTTTTGTTATCATTGTTTAACTCAAAACAAGCCTGAATTGCGATAAATTCACCATTTTTTTCTTTAATTAAAAAATCGCATTCATAGTTAGAGTTAAAAAAATAGATATCTTTACCTGCTTTTTGAAGTTCACTAAAAATCAAATTTTCCAAAAGCTTTCCTCTATTTTGTGAAAAATTGTATCCCAAAGATAGAAAGCCATTATCTATCGTATATATCTTTTTTTTATTGTTTAGTTGCTCTTTAAATGAGTATGAAAACTGCTTTATTTCATATAAAAAGTAACAATTCTCAAAGTAAGATATATACTCTTTTATACTTTTATCGTTAAGCTTGACAGCTTTTGAAAGTGAAGTATACGAATAAAGAGATGACATATTATTTAAAAGATAAAATCCAAGCTCTTTGAAACTTTTTGAATCTCTAATATCATGAAGTGAAATACAATCTCTAAAAACTATAGTGTCAAAATAGTTTATTAAAATTTCTCTTTTTATATCATCATTTTTTTGCGTAAAAACCTCAAAAAAAGATCCAAATTTAAGCATTGAGTCAAATATATTTAATACTTTTGAACTATTTTCAAATAAATCTTCGAAGTTTACAATGCCGTTTATATTAAGCAACTCTTTAAAACTTGGAGGAAAAATATGCGTGCTTAGATATCTTCCGCTTAAAAGTGATGACAGATTGTCATTCAATAAAGACGTATTTGAGCCTGTTATAAAAATTTTTGAAAAATTTTCATTATCATACACGCTTTTTATATACTTTTCCCAATGTGAAATAGCCTGAATCTCATCTAAAAACAGATATTCGATTTTTTCTTGTGTAATTTTTTCTGCAATTTCAACAATTTCATATAACTTTTCTGGCTCATGAGAATATTTTACAAAAAATGGATCGTCAAGATTTATATATAAAATCTTTTTAGGATTTATATTTTCAGATAAATGATTGATTAAAAGCTTGAAAATACTTGACTTTCCACTTCTTCTGATGCCTTGTAAAACTTGTATCTGTTTTGTTTTTAGGTTTGCTGTTATTTTGTTTAATACTAATCTTTCATAAAGATTTTTATATGCACTCTTCCAGTGTTTATTCTGAGATAATATAATTTTTTCCATATTATAATCCTCAATAAAATTATTTTTTGTGTATTATACTACGAAATAATTTAAAATAGAAACTTTTTACATGTAAAAGTTATATGGTTTTTTTGATGCTATTTTCTAGAGTATTTTGAGGAACAAGTCCAAGAAGTCTATCGGTTTGTTTTCCATCTTTATCGTAAAAATAAAATATAGGAACACCGTAAATCCCGCCAACTGCTTTTGAGAAATAATCAACCGATTTTATGTCAGATATAACTTTAAAGTCTATTTTGTATTTTTCTAAAAGATTTAAATCTTTATCAAATCCCCTGCTTTCTCCTAAAATACCAACAATTTGGATATTTGGATACTTTACATGCAAACTATTTAAGTAAGGAATAGCCTCTTTACAAGCCCCACAAGTTGTTGTGAAGAAAAATAGAAGAGTTGAGCTGTTATCATCAGTTTTTATAGATTTATCTTTTGGAGAAAAAAACGTTTTAAGCGGTTTTGTATCGTTTAAAACTATATGATTTTTTTGGGTAGTTCCACTTTGGCAACCAAAAAATAAAAAGCCTATAAAAGCTAAAAATAGAAGTTTTTTCATAGTAATTTCAATATCTTATTTTTATTTTTTTCCCAAGATTGCATTCCAAAAATCTTATCTTTAACCAAACCATTTTCATCAATTAAAAACATCGTTGGAACAATGATAACTCCGTATCTTTTTGCAGTTATATCTATATCATCTTTAGCAAAAATATAGTCTATATTAAAGTCATTTTGTATTTTTTTTATATCTTCAAAAGAGTTATAAGAGTTTATGGTGATGATAGCTAATTTATCTTTGTTTGCATCTTTTAATAGTTGTAGTTGTGGAAGTTCAGCCATGCAAGATGCACAACCTTTTTCCCAAAATTTTACAACAACAACTTTACCTTTATAATCATTTAAATCTATCTTTTGTCCGCTTACATCTTTTGCTGAAATACTTGGCGCTTTTTCTCCAACCTTTACGCCATTGCTTTGTGCAAAAAGGCATCCGAGACTAAGTATAAAAACAAAAATGATTTTTTTAAACATTTATCTCTCCTCTAGCTTTACTTTATCTACAAGTTTTCCGTGTTGTAAGTAAACAACTCTATCTGCGAAATTGCCAAGTTCAGGATTGTGAGTGATTAATATGATTGTTTTGCCCTCTTCTTTTAACTTTTGAAAGAGTTTAAGAACCACTTTTTCATTTTCTTCGTCAAGATTTCCCGTTGGTTCATCTGCTAAGAGAATTTCAGGATTGTTTATAAGTGATCTTGCGATACAAAGACGTTGTTGCTCGCCACCACTAAGTTCTCTTGGACGGTGAGTTAAACGGTGCGTTAAGCCAACTTTGCCTAAAACTTCTTTTGCACTTTCTTCATCAACACTGCTGTGATAATACTGAGCAAGCATCACATTTTCTAATGCATTTAAGTAGGGAATTAAGTGAAATTGTTGAAAAATTAGACCAATTTTTTCACGTCTAATTATCAACTGTTTTGCCTCATCAAGCTTGCTAGCATCATCTCCATCAAGCAAGTATTCACCATTTGTTGGAGTATCCATCAAAGAGAGAATATTTAAAAGTGTTGTTTTTCCACTTCCACTTGGCCCCATAATGCTAACCCATTCGCCTTTGTTTACATGTAAGTTTATATCATCAAGCGCAACAACATCACCAAATTTTTTTTCAATATTTATTAATTCAACTGCTTTTTTCATCTATTCTCCTCTTAGAATGTTTGCAACATTTACATGTAAAGATTTTTTTATCGGATAATATGCTGCAAAAAATGCAAAAATAAGCGATATAACAATCGCTATAGGAATTGAAAGAAGTCTAAAATCGATTCCAGAACCAAATATAGCTTCCCCTAAAATCTGTGCCAAAATAAAACCAAGTAACGCCCCAACAAGAGAAGAGATAAAGGTCATAAAAAATGTTTCAAACCCAAAAAGTGTCGCAACATTTTTCTTTGAAGCCCCAAGAGCACGAAGAAGCGCAATCTCTTTTGTTCTTGAAAAGATGATAGAGCTTAGAGTCGTGTTTACGCACATTGAAGTTATAATTAAAACTGTTAGTGCAACAAGAGCCATTAAAAGCTTTATTTTGCCCAGTATCAAACCTTCTGATTGAGAAATTCTAGCTAGTGGGTTTACATGTATATCATCACTACTTAAACTGTTACCAAGTGCAACCAATTCATCAAAGTTACCAAGAACAACAAGTTCGGCGAAGTTTATCTCGTTTTGCCTATCCAAAATCTCTCCAGCAAGTGGTAAAGAGATAAATAGTATAGTATCTTCTTTGTCTCCTGTTTGGATGATGCCTTTTATCTTAACCTTTGTGCTATAACCTGTATTTTCATTTCTTACATCAACTTCAGAACCAACTTTTAACTCCATCTTTTTTGCTAAATCTACACCAACGAGAGCGTTTCTATCGTCAAAATCAACATTTATATATGAGCCATCAACTAGATATATAAAAGGTTTTACTTTCTTCATCTGTGCAAAATCAACACCAGCTATGATGGCATCACCAAGACTTAATCTAACTGAACCATAAAGATAAGGCGAAGCACCAAGCAAGTTTTTACTATCTATCTTTTCTACTGTTTTTTTGTACTCATCATAATTTATAAAAGGATTTTCATCCATGCTTTTTGGAGCAATTATCATATTTGCACCATAAGCCTTTAACTCTCTACTCATTTTTGAATCTATATCAAGATATACATTTACAAAAGCAGCAGTAACACAAGCTCCAAGCATAACAGAGACTATAATAATCAAAACTCTAGCTCCACCAAACTGCAAGCTTTTTAGTATCATTCTTGTAAAAAAGCTAAATATATTTTTATTATTTTCTTTCATATAACACCTCTGCTGGCAATAACTCGACAACACTTTTCATCGGGAAGATTGAGCCAAATATGGCGATAATTAAAGCAAAACTAACAGTTAGTGGCAAGATAATCCAACTAACTCCTATAGGATGCCCAAAGATTCCAATAGCCATAAGCATTGAAACTCCATACCCCGCAAACGCTCCGATAATTCCAGCAAAAAGTGCTACGATGAGTGATTCTGCTAAAAACATAAAGTAGATAGAGAGGTTGTTTGCGCCAAGAGCCTTTAGTAGCCCTATCTCTTTTTTTCGTCTATTTATCTCAGAAGCCATCAAAGAAGATATACCAATTGAAGCTGCAACAAGAGCAAGGATGCTCACAACTCCCATAAGTGATTGTATCTTTTTAACTACTTGGCTCTCTCCCTCACTTGTTTTCATGAGAGCTTTTGCGCTAGCACCTTTGTACTCCTCTTCTATTTGAAAAGCGATTGAGCCAACATACGCCGAGCAGTACCACAAGTCATACTCAACAGCGTCCAAATCATCAGTGCTTCTTCTTGCCTTTACCGATAAATCATCTTCTGGTATAGTCATAGCTGAAACTTCTATCCAAGCGATTTTACCATCTAAATTCAGCAATTCTTGAGCAAGTTTTAGTGAAGTGATTAATTTATTTTCACTATTTTCTGCTCCTATTAAAACGCCTGTTATATCTAAAGTTCTGTCCTTTAACTCTATCTTGTCTCCAGCTTTTAGATTTAGTGTTTTTGCTAGCTTTTCTCCTATTAAAATCTCATTTGTATTGTTATCATTTGGCCAAACACCTTCGATAGTCCAAAAAGGATAGACTATTTTTGCACCTGTAAAAAAGTTATCTTCATCTTTAAGTGGTACATATTTATCAAAATAAGTACCTAAAATATCGTAATTTTCACCATTTTTACCCAAAACTTTACCATCCAAAAATGGAGCAAAACCTACTATATTGTTTCTCCAGAAAATCTCTTTTAAACTTGCTATGTATTTCTCTTCTAAATAGACTTCATTTTGTAGTGGACGAAATTCACTTCCTCCGATATCAATACTAAGTGAGCCGCCTTGAGGTAAAACTATGATGTTTGAGCCATAACTTCTAAGTTCCTTTGCTACTTTATCTCCAATACCTAAAGTTATATTTAGCATTGAAGCTACAAGCATTGAAGCTAAAAAGATTGTCAAAAATGCTAAAAATTTTTGTGTTTTATTCCCAAAAATAGCACTTTTTATAATTCTAAATTCCATCATTTTTCTTCTTCTCCTAACGCCACAAAACCTTGAGCTCTCCAGTGATTTTGCACCACTTGTTCTACATATTTTTCTGGCTCTTTTCTAAAGGCATCATAACTCTCTTGTGATTCAAAAAAGTATGTTTTTCCACCAAAAAAGTAATTATATGGTGCTTTTAGATTAATGATTTTCTTTTTGCTAACTGGATCAGTTACCTCTTTTTCAACAACTTCACTAAAATAACCAGTACCTTTTTCAACATCACTAAGTTTTACAATTATCTCTTTTCCATCAAACTCAAATGGAAATGGTATAGGATTACAACCGCCCTCTTTTCCAACACTTGGCAAGAAAATCCTAACATTACAAGCGATACAAATAAGCTCATCACCTTTTTTTACATAACCCATATCTCCACAAATCATACAAGCATCAAAAACAACGGTTGGAGAATCTCTATCTGGAAATCTATTTAACATGAAAAATCTAACTTTATTTCCAGCATCAGTTATGTAAGCAAATCTGTGTAAATCATTATCTCTTAAAGTCTCTATCGGTATTCTAAACTCTCCATTTACTGGTTCAAGTATAGTAGGAGTTGAAATGGTTGGTGGTTTTGAAGCGTGCAAATCATAATACAAAAGCAAAACATTTGCAACAAGTAAAACGCAAATGGTTGATTTTGTTATACTAAAAATCTTATCTCTTTTTGCTTTTAATTTTCTATATAAAACAATGTCTGAACCATCTTTACTTGGTAGTTTTTGCGCTGATAATAGATAGATGATTAAAAGCACAATGATTAAAAAAGTAAAAACATAAGGAAGATACAAACCGTAAAATATCAGTTTTGCTATAACAGACAACATCAATTTTTCTGCTTCAAGCACTCCATTTCTCATAAGCTCCAAGCCAACATCACCAAAAAGCTTTGTTAGCAATAAAATAGTTGTTATAACAAAAAAGCCTAATTTTACACCTTTTGAGATAAAAGAAAATACATATTTTAGTAAAAGATATGTGAGTACAATGAGAGCAAAACCAAGCAGGGTAAAACCAAAAGAGATAATTGATTGTGTATCTAACAATTCACCACTAAAAAGTGGAAAATTGTGCGAATAAACTCTGTAGTAAATTCCAAAAGAGAAGACAAGCAAGGAAGTTACAACTATCTTTAAAGATGAAAATCTAAAAAGATATACTATTCCTCCAAAAACTAACAAAAAGATAGCCAAGCAATCACTAAAAAGCTTTAAATTATCTATCCAAAGATAATCATTTGCAACTCTAAAAAAGGCAAAAGCAAAGAGTATACCAACCAAAGAGGAGATAACAAAATCTCTAAAGAGAAGTTTTTTCTCGTAAATAGATAACCAAAGAACAAGTCCAAGAAAAACTTGAATTACATGATAGAAATAGATAGACATTTTAAACCTAATTTTTAAGAACTTAGCTTTATTTTACATGTAAAACAAAAATAAACTCTTTTTACTTTTTACATGTAAAGAATATTTTTACTCTTTACATGTAAATAAACCTAAATTATTTTGGAATTCCAGTATATTTGAAATCAAACTCTACTGAAAACGGCTCAAACCATTTGCCAACACCAGTTGCTTTATCAGCATGGCGACCAAAACCTTGTTTTGAAGGATTGTCAATGTTGTATTTTAAGTGGTAGTTACCAACACCTAACATTTTGATGTTTGCACCATAGTGTGGTCCATCAACTGCAACCATTGGCATAAAGCTTCCAGTTATTTTTTTACCTGTATCTTTATTTGTCAATTCATAACTAACAGTTAAATGAGGAATCCACTCACCCTCACCAAAACCATTTGTATTTCCTTCTGTTGCATGAATGTCAGCTTCTAAGTGAATATCTGCAAGTGAAGGCGCTAAATCGATTCCTTTTGGTTCCATGTCGATTGGTGCAAGATAAACAGCAGCGATAACCATGTTGTTAATCTCAATCTCATCTCCAATAGGAAACTCTTTAAACTCATCAGCTGCGTTAGCACTTAGAGTAAACACTGTAGCAAGAGCCACAAACGACTTTGTCAAAAACTTGACCATTTTTCTCTCCTTGAAAAAATTTGTTTTAATTTTTAAAACCGAACATTGATTTATGCACTTTTTTTAGCTCTATTTAAAATGATAAGTGAACCGATGATAATCGCCACTAAAAGTGCAATTTGAGGCACAAAACTCTCCACATAAGGGTAAAGTCCAAGCCAAGTGATTGTAGGTAATCCTTGAATGATTGTAGGTTCAACGATTTTTGCTTCAACAAGCTCCAAGATTCCTTTGCCTGTAAATACAACTGCCATATAAAATATAATAATACTTGTAATAAGAAAAAATGGTTTGATTGGGATTTTAACAGCTCCAGCGCGAAGCAAGAAAAATATAACTATAAGTATTATAAGACCCAAAACAAATCCTGCAGCTATCATGCCGTATCCAAATGCACTTTTTGCATCAAAGATGATAGCTTGATAGAAAAGCACAGTCTCAGCTCCTTCTCTATAAACTGCTAAAAACACAGTAAACCAAAGCGCTCTCGCACTTCCTTTACTTATAGAATCTTTTACTTTTCCAGATATATAAGTTGCCCATTTTTTTGCATGAGCATTTGAAAGTAGCCAAAAACCAACATAAGCAAGAAGTCCAACTGCTATAAGCATTGTGATTCCCTCTAAGAGTTCAGCCGATTCGCCAGATGCTTTAAGTAGGTCATTCATAACAAAAGCGGTAATAAAACTAAGAGCTATCGCACTCCAAAGTGAACTATAAACGATACCAAGTCTATCTTTGTTTCCACTCTTAACTAAATAAGCGATAACAGCAGTTACAACTATCAAAGCTTCTAATCCTTCTCTTAGGATGATTATAAGTGAATATATAAATAGTGACAGAGGAGTTCCTGAACCTTGGAGTTTTACAACACCACTCTCAACTTGAGTATAAAGTTTTTCAGCTGATTTTTCTATATCTTCTACACTTGCACCTTTTTTCATTAGTGCTACTATTTCACTAAATGTACTTTCAATGGCAAGCTTTAACCCACCATCAATAGCGCCAACTTTTATCTCCATTCCACTTGCTTCAAAGATATCAAAATACGCATTTTGCACAGAACTCATAGCTTTTTTAACGTCGCCACTTTTAAATGTTTCAATAGCGCCTGATACCTCTTTTTTGATATCAGCTAAAACAGGAGCAAAATCTGTAGTTGTTACTTCATCTTCTCCCTCGAATCCGCTAACGTCAACAACTGCAAGCTGTGCAGCTTCAGCTGGAAGTTCATTTAAAGCTGTAAATATATTGATTTTAAATCTATTTAATTCATTTTCAAGTATTTGTGAATCGTCCAAAGAGTCAACTCTCATAACCATTCTTCTAAATTCGTTTTGAATTTGTCCTGCTCTTGCACTTGAGATATGTTTTCTTATAGCTGTTTCCATTTTGCTATTGCCAAAATCATCAAATTGTGCACTTCTTAAAAACTCTTTTGCTTTTACTTTATCACCGTTTTTGAGAGCATTTATAGCATTTGTGAATTTTTCATTTATATTGTCATAAAGTGTTTGCCATTTTATATCCATATTTTGTCCGACATTTCCAGACAAATCTATAACTTCATGATGCTCAGTTTTTTCTGCAACTATGACAACACCGTCTTTGATTTTTGGTAACACTTCATCCATTTCAGCATTAAGGCTATTTATCAAAGCTTGTATCTCTTCAACAGGAGCTCCGTCTCTGATTAAGTTACGTATTTTTGTGAATTTTCTCTCCATTGTCCAAGCTTTCTTACTTGAAACATTTATCCTGATTGGACCTTCTAGGTTTTCAAAAAGTTCAAAATAACAATTTTGAGCAACGATTCTTGCTTCATCTTTATTTCCACTCTTATAAAGTTCAATGCTCTGTTCAAAATTTTGTTTTATTCTGCTTACAAGATTTTCGTATTTGTGTTCTTGTGCAAATAAAAGATAAGGGGTTAAAAGTAGCATTAAACAAAGAAAAAACTTTTTCATTAAATCTCCAAAATTATCTAAAAATCAAATATAATTTGGTTATTGTAGTCTCTAAATTCTTTATTAATTATAAAAACAATAGTGATTATCAATAATCTTGGATTTTGATTATGATTGTATATCTTTTTGATTGAGTAAAAATTGAAGATAGTCGCAAATATTTATAAGTGAAAAAGTTACTAAAAATATCATGAGCCCCGGAAAAAAGCTAACCCACCAAGCTATGTCTATAACTTCTTTACCTTCAGCCATGATATTTCCCCAGCTAATTTGTGGAGGCATAACTCCAATACCCAAAAAGCTAAGTCCACTTTCTGCTAAAATAGCTCCACTAACACTAAAAGTAAAACTGATTAGAAAAATAGGAGCGATTAACGGAGCAAAGTATTTAAAAATAATTTTTGTTTTTGAGACATTTGCAAGTTTTAAAACTTTTATAAAAGGTTGATTTGATATAGAAAAACTCTCACTTCTTATAAGCCTTGCCATACTCATCCATCCCGTTATTGATATAACTATAATAAGTGTAAGTGCAGAAGCACTTATATAACTAACAAGTGCTAAAAGTAAAAAGAATGTTGGAAAGGTTAAAAATAGGTCAATTAAAACAACAACGCTTTTATCTATAAGTTTGCCAAAAAATCCTGCACTTATACCGATGATAAGTCCAACCAAACTTGCCACAAAAGCACTTGCAAAGCCTATAAATAGCGATATTTTTCCACCTTCTACAACTCTTGAAAACAGGTCTCGCCCTAGCCTATCTGTTCCAAAAAGATGACTAAAACTTGGTGCTTCAAGTATAGCTTTTGAGTTTAGTGTGTATGCACTCTCACTAACAAAAAAACCACCAACAAAAGATAGCAAAATGATAAAAATTAATATTAAAATGCTAATTGTTGGTTTTTTTCTCATATAAACTCTTTACATGTAATAACTAAGCGTGCTATTTCCAAAAGTTTTACTCTTTTGAAGTTCAAAACTGCCTATTTTATTTGGCATTTGTACTTTGCTTGAGTGTTCAAAAGTCAAAAGCAAAACTCTCTCTTTTGAAAAGTTTTTTACCATCTTAAAACATTTCTCATAAATATCGTCCATATCGTCTCTAAAATCAAATGGCGGATCAAGATAGATGTAAGCTCTTTGGTTTAAAGTTTTGAGTAGTTTTGGAAGTTCTATAAAGGTATCACCTAAAATAGGTACGGTGTCTATGTTTTCAAAGCTTTTTATATTTTTCTTTAAAACTTCAAATGCTTCTCTATTTTGCTCTATAAAATATGCACTTTTTGCACCTCTGCTAATTGCCTCAAGTCCCATAGAACCGCTACCACCGAATGCTTCTATAAAAATGCTATCAACTATATCAAATTGCACGGTGTTAAAATACGAAGATTTTAGGATTGATTTTGTACTTCTTGTTATCTCAAGTGGTGGCAAAAGCAGTTTTTTACCTTTAAATTTTCCGCCTTGAACATTTACATGTAAAGGTTGTTTGTCGCTCATTTTGTCTCTTTTTGTTTTTTAAAGTCTAAATTGTAACACATTCTTTACATGTAAAAGAAATTTATCAAAAATAAGTGCTTTCTAATTGCTTTTTTTATATGCTTATAAAATTTTAGAATTAAAGTTGGAGTTTAATGAAACAGATTTTAATGGGAAATGAAGCTATAGCTTTGGCGCTTATGCACTCAGATGTGGATATGATTTCTGGATATCCTGGAACACCTTCAAGTGAAATTATCACAAATTATCAAAAACTGATTAACAAATACTCTCTTGATGCTTATGCAAATTGGGCAACAAACGAAAAAGTTGGTTTTGAAGTTGCATACGCTGGTGCCATTACTGGCAAAAACGCTTGTGCTACGATGAAACAAGTTGGATTAAACGTTGCAAGTGATGCTTTAATGAGTGCATCCTACATAGGAAATCTTGGCTCAATGCTTTTAATAAGTGCCGATGATCCTGGCTTTTACTCTTCTCAAACAGAACAAGATAGTAGAAGTT
>JBKECC010000041.1:0-16688 GCA_047974135.1 Campylobacteraceae bacterium
CTATGCCATTCATAACAGGCATTTTAATATCAAGTAGTATCAAATCAATATCCGATGTAGATTTTAATATATCTATAGCTTCCAAACCATTTTTTGCTTCTACTATTGACAATATATTTGGGTTTTTTTTCAGTAAAACATTTACCAATTTTAAATTGATAAAGTCATCGTCCACAGACAAAACCTTAAGTTTTTTACTCATAAATCTCCCTTAAATATATTTTTCAATCAATGATTTGAGTGTTGTTTTACTTATAATATTTTTTCTTACATCACTGCATTTTTGTACAATCTCATCAGACGGCATTTCGCTATCGTAAAACATTATTGTAGCAATTTCACCAAGATTTTGCAATGATTCAGAAGCTTTTATTGTATTAACAACATTAGCAATATTTTGGTCTGAAATCTCTTTATCTATTAAAACTACTTTGTAGTGAATAGAGTTTAATAAATCTTTAAAATCATTAAAAGAGTTTGCAAAATCAACGCTATTTCCAAAATTTTCTATTACGCTTTTAAATATTTTTGTCTCAATAGGACTTTTCTTATAAACTAATACATCTTTTATTTCAGTGCTATTAACTTTAATATTACCTATAGAAATATCATTTGTTTTATTAATTTTACTATCTTTATTCTCTTTTATATCGTTAATAATATGCTTGTCTATTTGATCTAAATTGTCAAAAACATTGCTTGCTGCAACTTCATCTTTTTTTGCAACTATTTCATCAACAGGGGTATCAGAAATTATATTTGAGAATTTTTTCGCTAAGGCAGCCTCTGCTTTTTCATCAACTACTGCTTTATGTGGTACAAACATATTTAAAACTCTTAGAATACTGTCTTTTTTAATTGGTTTTGTTATGTACTCATCCAAGCCTTCAGACATAAATCTTTCTCTATCACCTTTTAACGCATTTGCTGTAATTGCAACTATTGGTACGTGCGGAAGGTTATTATCTTTTTCATATTTTAATATTTGATGAGTTGCTTCAACGCCATCCATAACTGGCATTGCAATATCCATAAATACTATATCGAAGAACTCTTTTTGTCTTGTTTCAAGTGCCAATAAACCATTTGTGACAGTAGTTATTTTTAAGCCTAAGTCTTCCAAGGTTCTTTTAATGAGTTTTTGGTTTATTTCATTGTCTTCTGCAACTAGAACTCTTGCATCAAATTTTGTACTATTGCCAACTGGCCTTCCTAGACTTTGAGCTAAGCTATCACTTACCGATGTATTGTTAGCAGTAACCTGTGGTTGTTGAATTATAGGTTTTGGTTTTACAATCTCTTTAGGCAATAGTTCTTTATTTGTGTCTAAAAATTTCACAAGTTTTGTTATGTTTACAGGTTCAAATATGGTTGACATATATTGAGTATTAAACTCTTCAAACCTTTTTTGATGTTGTGGTTTCATAATAAGCAAGATTGGCAATCTAACTTTCTTGTAATCAACCAACTCTTCCTCGCTCAAATTATCTAAATCGGCAATAACAGAATTAACACCACCTTTAAATACTAAATCTTTAAACTCGTTGAATGTCGAGTATGTTTTTATTTGTATACCAAAATATTCAAAGTATGCTTTTATATGTTTCTCATGATTTTTAATTTTTTGAGGTTTTGATAGAAGTGCACATGTGTATTGCGTATATCTATTGTGTAATTGTGGTTCACTTGAAGGAGTTTCAATCATTTCAAGTATAAAGAAAAATTTACTTCCCTTATTTTCCGTACTCTCTACATCAAGTTTTCCGCCCATCATTGAAATAAATTTTGATGAAATTGTAAGTCCAAGACCAGTTCCACCATACTTTCTCGTGATAGTCGAATCAGCTTGAGAAAATGCATCAAAAATATCTATTACTTTATCTTTTGGTATACCAATACCAGTATCTTCTACTATAAACTCTATTTTTGCTTTACCTTGAACCATAGATGGATGTTTTATAATACTGACAGTTATAGAACCAAATTGAGGGGTAAACTTAACAGCATTACTCATTAGGTTTATTAGAACCTCTTTTATTTTTACAATATCACCTTTTAGATAATTTGTAAGACTTGGATCAATATACGAAGTTAGCTGTATGTTTTTCTCAGTTGCTTTTGGACCATAAACTTCAATAGCGCCTTCAAATTCAGAAATTGGTAAAAATGGTACTTCGTCAACTTCAACTTTATTGCTCTCAATTTTTGATAAGTCAAGAACATTGTTGATAATGCTAAGTAAGTTTTCTGAACTTTTTTCAATAACTTCAACAAACTCTAATTTTTCACCATCAAGTCCAGTATCTTTAAGTAACTCGGTAAAACCTATAATGCCATTAAGTGGAGTTCTGATTTCATGTGACATATTCGCTAGGAAAATACTTTTTGCAGCACTTGCGTCCTCTGCTTTTCTCTTTTCTTCAGCAATATTTGAAAGTGCTTGATTGATAATTTTATATGCTTTTGATGTATCTTGCGAAGTTCCAAGGTCAAGCCTCTCTTTGCTTCCTGCCAACTCTTCAACTTTGTTAAATACGTTACCTAGTTCTTTAATGTTGCTATTGATAGCTCTGCTCATTGTAAAACCAAGTATCAAAAGAATGATGGAGACAATCCATACGCCACCAGCAATTCCAATTTGATAAATAGTAAATTCGCTATATTTTTTTACTTCCACTGTTAAATATTTTTGTATAGTTGTTGCTGCTTCGTTGATAATATCAATTTTTCCTGTCATCATTCTAAACCAAAGAGTTGGATCAATCAAAAATTCACCAGTTGAAGAAGCAAGCATAATTTCACCTTTAACTTGCTCGATATCCGAATACACTTTTTGAACTCTTTGGGAGTTAAACAACATTTTTAAATCCGCATTTACTGTATCTGATTGTATAGAGATAGCATCAAGTGTATTTGAACGCCCAGAAATGTATATCCATGTGTGTAAGGCATCTTCAGAGATTGGTTGGTATAAGCCTAGAACTCCAGACATAAAACCTCTCTCTTGTCCAGCAAACTCAATATCATGATATGCCGCAACAAGTGCAGAGTTTAAGGATGTAATTTGTCCATTTGTAGTGATACTTGCAACTGACTCTTGCATATTAGCTAGGATTGCTAAATTTATTTTACCGTAATATCCAAAAAATGCTTCATTTGCTTCTATACTTAAATCATCAATTCTGCTTCTTATTTGTTGAAGCATATCCAAATCTTTAGAAATTGTCTGAATTCTACTGCTTTTTTCATGTATTAAATAAAATTTTCTAAAATCACTTAAAGCTATATTTGTTTTATTTCTCTGTGTATCTAAAATATCTCTAGCAATAAGACCAGAACTTCCAATATAAGCGTTACTCAAACCACGTTCTGCTGCTATTTCTATCGAAAGCTTATTTAACATAACGTTTTCATCAATATGTTTTTCTAAAACATTTACATTTTGATAATTTATATATGAAGTATATAAAAAATAAGATGAAACTATAAATAAGATTAATAGTGGTAACTGGCTAATTAACCTTAAGATATTGTGCGTTTTAACATTTAATGCCATTTAAAGTCCTTTTTGCTTTTATTGTAAGTTTTTTAAATTTAAGATATTTTGTTTTAGATTGGATAACGTAACACCAATACTAAAAGTATCATTAATATCAATTTTAGTTAATTTTGAGACTATACCGTCTAGGTTTAATAACTTTCCAGCACTTGTAAGTTTTAAGATAGTATCTTTTATAACTTCTTTATTTCCTATTTGTATGTTTCTATTTATAAGGTCAAAGCTGTCTTTCATATAATCTGAGTATTCACCCAGAAGCTCAACCACTTTATCTTCATTAAGTCCAAGATTTGAAGAAATATCAGATACATTAACTTCATGTGTAGTTAATACTTGTTTATCACTATTGACTTTAAATTGAATAGAACTGATATCTTCTTCTAAAGCTTTTAATGCAAATTTCGTATCATCTATAGAAGATTTTGGAATGACTCCACCTTTAGAAGATTCATCTTCCATTTTTAGTTTGAAAATCGTATCTGACTCAAAATCATCTTGCTCTTTATCGAATGAACTAAATTTAATATCACCATCAGGTTTAATATCAAAAGAGAGATGTATATCTTCAATCTCTTTTTCATCTTCTTTAGTGTTATCAAATGAAATATTTTCATCTGTATAAATTTGTGGCTCTAAACTTTTATCTTGCTCCAAGATACGTTTTTCTTCTTCTTCATCAATAAAAATCTTTTTCATTAATGTGTTCATATACTCTTGAGAATCTTCATCACGCAACTCATCAATATGTTTTACAAGCGAAACACCATCTTTAATATCTAGATTTTTAACTGATGTTTGTATATTTTCAATTGAAGTATTTTTAGTTATAGGTTTAACATTTATATCTTCATCAAAATTTTCAAAAATTGCTGTAGATTCATCATTTTTGTTTGGTTGAATTTTAAAAGTATTGTTATCTTTTTCATAACTATCTTGCATTTCAAAAATGCTTAGTTTTTTATCTTCAAGTTGCTCTTCTAAAGTACTGCTTGATTTTATAATTTTTGTATCTTTTAAATCAATGATATATGATTTTTCATCGTTTTGTTTCAATAAATCAACCTCTTTGATATCCAAGGTTGCTTCTAGGGTATTGCCTTTTCTTGTTTTTATTAAAACATTTTTACTAGGACTAGCACCATTTAGGACATAACTAATCCATGAAAAGTTTTCAAAGTTATAGACATAGCCTGTTTTTTTGATAAACAAATCAGCAACATCAGTATTATAATCCAAGAATGTTGATAAATCTTCATAACCTAAGATGGAGAGGGTATCAGCCCCTATACCAAGAAGTTTAAAATTATTGTCATAAACAATCAAAATAATTCCTTAAGTAATATAGGCAAACATTTTAACTTATGTTTTATTAAAACTATCTTGTTTTTATGTATATAAATGCAACTATTTAAGAAATATTTTAAAAAATAAATCCGTATAAAATTTAATTGATATTTATTTTTATTAAAAGAGTGTTGTGGAAGTTAGAGGCTAACTTCCACAAGGAGTTTTTAGCAAGAGTACATTGTTTTAAATTCAAATGCAGTTGGTCTTGCTTCATAAGGCCATACTTGAGTTGAGAATTTGTAGTGTTGATATGTATGTATAAAATCATCTGTCATAACAGCTTTTAAATACTCATTATCACGAATCAACGCTTCAAGTGAACCTCTTAGTGTGTGAGGCATTTGGTTGATTCCTTTTTCTCTAATTTCGTCAAGAGAAAGTTCAAACAAGTCTTCATCCATCGGTCCAATTGGTTCAATTTTATTTTTAATACCATCAAGACCAGCTAAAAGCATAGCAGCAAAAGCTAAGTAAGGACAAGCTGTTGAGTCTGGGAATCTCATCTCAATTCTTGTTGATTTTTCACCACTTCCATAAGGAATACGACAACTTGCAGAGCGGTTTTGTGATGAGAAGGTTAAAATTGAAGGAGCTTCAAAACCAGGAATTAATCTCTTATAAGAGTTTGTAGATGCATTTGTAAACGCAGCAACACTTCTTGCGTGAGCCAATACTCCACCGATGTAATATCTAGCCATATCACTTAGATTGCCATAATTACCTTTTTTATAGAAAAGATTTTTGCCTTTTTTCCAGATTGATTGGTGAACGTGCATACCGCTTCCGTTATCACCATAAAGTGGTTTTGGCATAAATGTTGCAGTTTTGCCATTTAAATGCGCAACCATTTTTACTACGTATTTGTATTTTTGTACGTTATCAGCTGCTTCAACTAATGTCCCAAATCTAACACCAATTTCGCCTTGAGCTTGTGCAACTTCGTGGTGAACAACAAACACATCAAGTCCGATTTGCTCTAATACTTGTACCATTTCAGCACGTAAATCTACCATTGAGTCGATTGGTTGAACAGGAAAATATCCACCTTTTGTACCAGGGCGATGTCCTGTGTTGTAGCCATCTTTGTATTCTGTAGCGCTATTCCAGCTTCCTTCTTCAGAATCTACTTCGTAATATCCACAATTTATCTCATCTCTAATTTTTACATCATCAAATACGAAAAATTCATTTTCTGGTCCAAAATATGCAGTGTCGCCAATGCCTGAATCATTTAAATGTTGTAAAGCTTTTTTAGCGATACTTCTTGGACATTTTTCATATAATTCACCTTTGTAAATATCATAAACATCACAAAAAACAACGATTGTTTGATCAGCAGTAAAAGGATCTAAAAATGCAGTTGGAACATCAGGAACTAAAATCATATCTGATTTGTTGATTGGTTGCCAAGCATCGATTGATGAACCATCAAAAGGGATACCTTTTAACATATCAGCATCAATAGCTTTCATATTGTATGTTAAATGATGCCATGCACCTTTTAGATCTGTAAATCTAAAATCTACAAATTTTACCTCGTGTTCTTTGCAGTATGAAAAAAACTCATCTACATTTTTCACAAATTTACCCATAAAAAAACTCCTTAAAAAATTTACTGGCGCTATTATACTTATTTACATGTAAAAATAGTTATACTCTACTGATTAAAATTTAATCAGTTCCCTATCTCTTTGCCTGAAAATCGCAACTTTATCGTATTTAAAACTTTTTGCAAGCCTTTGCAATTCTTCATTTTTATATCCAACTTGGTCTACTGAGTGAGCATCGGAACTAAAAGTGATAGATATGTCTTTCTCTTTTATCATCTCAAGTAAAAGTGGAGACGGATAAATCTCTTCTATAGGTTTTCGTAAACCAGCAACATTTAACTCAACTACTAAGTTGGCTTTTTTTATGGCATTTATGGCATCTTTAGCTAAAACTCTTATATCTTTTGTCGGTAAAAATTTGAAAACTTTAAGTAAATCTAAATGCCCTACAATATCAAAAAGTCCAGATTTTGCCAAACTTTCTATGGCTTCAAAGTACTTTGTCCAAATGTCATCTATATTTTTATCTTTGTATTCACCGATAAATTCTGGGTTATCAAAACCCCAATTGCCTAAAAAATGAACAGAACCTATAAAATAGTCAACTTTTCTACTCATAACTCTATCATCTATTAAGCCTTCTAAAAAGTCAACTTCGTAGGCTAAAAAAATCTCTATTTTCTCTTTAAATTCATCTTTAAGCTCTAAAATACTTTTTTCGTAAAATGGAATTTCACTAAACTTCATTCTATATTTTTCATCAAAATTCATAGGTGCATGTTCAGAAAATCCATAATACTTACATCCAAGCTCAATCGCTTTTAAAACATACTCTCTCATCTGCCCTGTTGCGTGGTTGCAAAGCGTTGTGTGGTTGTGTAAATCTACTAACATTTTTTATAAAACCTTTTACATGTAAACATAAAGTTAGATTATATGTAAATTTATATATAATCTCGCATATTTTACTAAAATAAAAAGGATTTTTTATGAGTGATGTAGAATTTGATTTTTTAAAAGATGAAGATGACGATTTTGTAAGTTCAAAGATTTTGTCTTTAAAAGATAGATTAACAAACTTGGCAGGCGTATCTACAAAAATTGAAACTTTTGCAAACAAACAAGCCGAGTTGTTTAAAATCTTAAATGAGAAATTTCCAAATATACAGCAATTTTCAAATGCACTAAAAGATGCAAATGCCTTGCTTCAAACAACCAAAGATATAGGTTATTTAACAAGTGAAAGCGTTAAAGATTTGGACGTTTTAAGTGATGATATAAAAAAAGAGTTTGAAGATATAAACAGACAGCTTCAAAACAGAGACAACGAAACAAATGAACTTATCCAAATGAAAGAAGATGAGCTAAATACACAACTTGAACTTGTTCAAAAAAAAGAAGAAGAGCTTAATCTTCAACTTCAAAAAGATATTCAAGATTTTGAAGCAAAAGAGAGCTTAAGCAAGCTTTTTGATTACTCTTATAAATTTTCAACAGATAAAGAGATGCTTGACGAATTAAAACAATTACTCGAAAAATTAGGATAATTTTCACTTTATGCAGACAGAACTACTCTCCCCAGCGGGGAATTTTGAAAAATTAAAAATTGCCCTAGCTTTTGGAGCAGATGCGCTCTATGGTGGTGTTTCTCACTTTTCACTTCGCATTCGCTCAGCAAAAGAGTTTACTTATGAAAGTTTTGAAGAAGCTATAAAATACACTCATGAAAAAGGTAAAAGATTTTATGTAACCATAAATGGTTTTCCATTTAACTCTCAACTAAAACTGCTTGAAAGACATATACAAAGAGTAGCTGCTATGAATCCGGACGCTTTTATAGTAGCGGCTCCAGGAGTTATACGTTTAGCAAAAAAGCTAGCTCCACATATCCCAATCCATCTATCAACTCAAGCAAATGTATTAAACTATCTTGACGCCGAAGTTTATTATGAGATGGGAGTTAAGAGGATAGTTGCAGCAAGAGAGGTAAGCTTAAAAGATTTAAAAGAGATAAAAGAAAAACTACCTAATCTTGAAATAGAAGTATTTGTTCATGGCTCGATGTGTTTTGCTTATAGCGGTCGTTGTCTAATTAGTGCAGTTCAAAGCGGGCGTGTTCCAAACCGTGGAAGTTGTGCGAATGATTGTAGATTTCCTTACACTTTATATGCAAAAAACGAAGAGAGTGGAACACTTTTTAGAGTAGAGCAACAAGAAGAGGGCACTTATATATTTAACTCAAAAGATTTAAATCTTGCATCTCATGTAGATGAAATTTTAAGTAGTGGCGTTATAGATGCACTAAAGATAGAAGGTCGAACGAAAAGTCCGTATTATGTGGCAGAAACCGCAAGGATTTATAGACGAGCCATTGATGACTTTAGAGAAAACAACTTTAATGCTAAGATTTATCAAGAAGAGTTAGAGAGTATAAAAAATCGTGGGTTTAGTGAAGGCTACTTAGTTCAACGCCCATTTGAAAGGGATAACACACAAAATCTAGAATCAACTCTTTTGGAGGGAACGCATCAAGTTTACGCACTTGTAAATGAAGATAGTTTGAGCTTTAAAGCTAAAGACAAAGTTGAACCAAATGTTGAGTATGAGTTAATCTTGCCAAATGAAGATAAAGACTTTACATGTAAAAATGAAATCGGTGAGATTTATAAAACAGATAATGGTTGGAAAATAAAATTTAACATTATTCAAGCAACAAATGAAAAACTTCTAGATGTAGTGCATAGTGGCAACACTCTTGATATAAAATTGCCAGAGTTTTTGCCAGCTCTTAGTTTTTTAAGAAAAAAAATCAAATAAAGGAAAAAAGATGAGTTTTGTTTCTATAATCATTGGAAGTAAAAGCGATTATGATGTTATGAGTGAGTGTGTTAAAGTGTTTGAAAAGTTTGGAGTATCTCATGAGCTTATCATCTCTTCAGCGCACAGAAGTCCTGAGAGAACAAAAAACTATATAAAAAATGCTGAAGCAAAAGGCGCTGAAGTTTTTATAGCTGCTGCAGGTATGGCGGCACATCTTGCAGGAGCAATAGCCGCTGTAAGCGTAAAACCAGTTATCGGAGTTCCAATGGCGGGTTCGGCGCTAAATGGCTTTGATGCACTTCTTTCAACCGTTCAAATGCCTGGAGGCATGCCAGTTGCAACTGTTGCTATTGGAAAAGCTGGAGCTATAAATAGCGCTTATCTTGCTATGCAAATCTTAGCAATTAAAGATAGTGCGCTTTTGGCTAAACTTCAAGAAGATAGAGTTAAAAAAGTAAAACAAGTAGAAGAAGATTCAAAAGAGATAGAAATTTTAATAAAATAACTCTTTACATGTAAAAGAAAAATACAAAAAAGTGTGTTCTATCAATTTGAGATTATCTAAAAGAAGTTAAAAAAGCTTATGAATAAAGCATTACTGTAGAACACACTTACTGCCCATATCTAAAACACTTTTTGAAAATTTGCTAAAGCTACAAACGAACTAAAAAGAGTTCAATGCTACACACTATATTTACATGTAAAGATGTCTCAACTTGCCGTATGTACTACAAATTGATTTTTTAATTTTATATTTTATATCAAAAATATATTGAATACTCAATAATTTTATTGAAAATTCAATAAAAAAATAGTATTCTTCCGAAATGAAAATTAAAGAATTTATAGTTTTAAATATATCGCTATTTTTATTGGCTTTTGTAATCATCAATTGCTTGTCTCCTGCAAAACTTGCAGCAGGAGGAACAACTGGCATTGCTTTAATATTGAGTTATTACAACATACTGTCAGTTGATATAGCTTTTTTTGTTTTAAACTTTCCTCTTATTATTTTATCTTGGTATATTTTTGGAAAAAAGTATTTGTTTACCACTTTGTATTGTATATTGTTAATAACTCTTTATCTAAGTTCTGTCTCAAAATACTTAGAAATTAAATACTTTGTTCAGATATTTAGTAATTATAAATTTTTAGCTTCAATTGTTGGTGGGATATTAACAGGGATAACAATTGGAATGATTATGAAATTGAAAGGAAATACCGGAGGAACTTCTATAATTGCACAAATTATTGAAAAGTATTTTAAAATAAAAGTAGGAACTACAATAAATACAATAGACATTTCAATTGTTTTATTGTCATTATTTTTAATCAGCTTAAACTCTGCATTATTAACCATTTTATCTTTATATATATGTGGTGTTATGATTAACCAAGTCAATTACAATAAGGGAATTTAATGAAAGAAATATTAAGAGAAATCGGAATAATTGCAAGATGTTTGGCAACAATCAGTGATATTGAATTTAAGGAGTTAAATCTTTCAAAAGGTCAATATTTATATTTAGTTAGAGTGCATGAAAACCCTGGAATTATTCAAGAAAAACTTGCAAATTTACTAAAAGTAGATAGAACAACAACTGCAAAAGCAGTTAAAAAATTGATTGAAACAGGATATATACAAAAAGTTCAAACCGAATACAACAAAAAAGAGTTTAGACTATTTTGTACACAAAAGGGAAAAGATACTTATTTATTTTTAAAAAATGAAGAAGATTATACAGCAACTATCTCTTTGTCAAACTTGACAAATGGCGAAAAAGAAAATTTATTGAAAATGTTAGCCTCAATGAGAACAAATATAGAAGATGAATGGATGCAGATAAAAAGAGGAATCAAAAGGGATTATTAAATGAAAGTTGATATTAAGCGTTTTGAGACATTGTCAAAAATTGAATTGTATGAAATTTTAAAAATAAGAGCTGAAGTTTTTGTAGTTGAGCAAAATTGTATCTATAATGACTTGGATGATAAAGATTTGTATTCTTACCATTTAACTATAAAAGATGATTCAAAAATCGTTGCATATATGAGGATATATGAAAAATCTGATAATAAAATTAGTTTTGGTAGAGTTTTGGTTGTTTTCAGTGGGAGAGGCAAAGGATATGCGAAAAAAATTATAAATGAAGCAATAGTTTTTATAGAAAAAACTTGGGGAAAGAAATCAATTGTGATTGAAGCACAGACATATCTTCAAAAATTTTATAAAGAGTTTGGCTTTATTGCTTTTTCTGAAGAGTTTTTAGAAGATGGTATTTTGCATATTTGGATGAAAAGAGTTTAGTTTATAAAAAATAATGAAATAATTCAGTATCTGTATTTACATGTAAAGAATATTTTAGTAAAATAAAGGTTTTAGATTTACGAGGAAATATCATGATAACATTTAGCGAGATGCTTTTAACTCTGCAAGAATTTTGGCAAAAACAAGGTTGCAATATCATACAACCTTACGATATTCCAGCTGGGGCTGGAACTTTTCATAGTGCCACTTTTTTACGCTCTTTGGGCAAAAAACCTTGGTCAACCGCTTACGTTGCACCTAGCCGCCGTCCAACTGATGGAAGATATGGAGAAAACCCAAACCGTCTTGGAAGTTACTACCAATTTCAAGTTTTAATCAAACCAAGTCCAGATGGCATACAAACACTTTACCTAAAAAGTTTAGAAGCTTTGGGGCTTGATATAAAAAAACATGATATTAGATTTGTTGAGGACAATTGGGAGTCGCCAACACTTGGTGCTTGGGGGCTTGGCTGGGAAGTTTGGCTTGATGGTATGGAAGTTACTCAATTTACATATTTTCAGCAAGTTGGAGGCATTCCTTGTGATCCAATCCCAGTTGAAATTACCTACGGAGTTGAGAGACTTGCTATGTATCTTCAAGAGGTTGACTCTGTTTTTGATATAGTTTGGAATTCAAACAGTCACGGAACTACAACTTATAGAGATGTTCATCACGAAAGTGAATATGAATTTAGTAAATATAACTTTGAAGTTGCTGATGTTGAGATGCTTTTTAACCAATTTGAAGCAGCGCAAGTTGAATGCAAAAGATGCTTGATGGAAAACTTACCACTTCCTGCTTATGACTATTGTTTGGTTGCTTCACATACATTTAACGTGCTTGATGCAAGAAAAGCTATATCGGTAACTGAGAGACAAAACTATCTTTTAAAAGTAAGAGAATTAGCAAAAGGTTGTGCCCTTAAATATAAAGAGATAACCGAAAATGAAAATTTGTGAGATTTATGACGAATTAAACAACTTTAGTCCGTTTGAACTTCAAGAAACTTGGGACAATAGCGGACTTTTGGTTGGTGACTTTGATGATGAGTTTGAGGAGATTTGTCTATGTTTAGATATATCTTTGGAAATCATAAAAAAAGCAAAATCAAAAACACTCTTCATTGCCCACCATCCACTTATCTTTAAAGGTTTAAAAAAGATAAACTCTACTTTTCCAGCTTCTGTGATAAAAGAGATGATAAAAAAAGATTGTTCTCTTATCGCTATGCATACAAATATAGACAAAACTCATCTAAGCAAGTATGTAACTGAAAAAGTTTTAGAACAAAAGATAGTAGAATCAGAAGAGTTTGTTTGCTATTTTGATACAGATATGAGTTTTGATGAACTTGTTTTACATGTAAAAAAGAAGTTAAATCTTTTACATGTAAGAGTTGTAAAAGCAGATAAAAAGATAAAAAGAGTTGCTCTTGTAACTGGAAGCGGAGCAGATTTTATAGAAAATATAAATGCAGATTGCTTTTTAACTGGAGATTTGAAGTATCATCAAGCTTTTAGTGCAAAAGAAGACAACCTCGCTCTTATAGATATCGGACACTATGAAAGTGAGTTATTTTTTATGGATATTTTAAATGAATATTTGAAAAAATTTGGAATTAAAGTTATAATGTCAGATTGCAAAAATCCATTTGAATACAGATAAGCAAAAAAGAAATTAAAACACCAATAAGGACAAAAATAGTATGAATAAGTATGTAGAGCAACTTGTTAAACTTTCAGACATCAACAAAGAGATTGACGCTTTCACGCCAAGACAACAAAAAATAGAAAAATCAAAAGAAGCAGCACGTGAAAAAATCGATGGAACACAAAAAAAGATTGATGATTTAAAACGTGAGATAGATGAAGCAAAAGAGAAAAAACAAAAAAATGAATCTCACTTAGCAGAACTTTCAGAAAAATTAAAATCTATTGGCAAAAAAAGCGGAGTTGTTAAAAATGACAAAGAGGCAAAAGCTCTACAACTTGAAGAAGATATAGCAAAAGAACAATGTGACTTTGCAAACGAAGATATAGCAAGATTGGAAAAAATCATAGCTATAAAAGATGAAGATATTAAAAAAGCAAAAGTTGAATTAGACGAATTTATAAAAGCAGAAGAAACATTGGTAGTTGAGCTTAAAACTGAGAGTGACGCTATTGAAAAAGAGATGGCAAATGTATATAAGAAGAAAGATGCATTAGTGTCTTCTATGAGCCAAAAAATATTGACATTTTATGAGAAAATCAGAAAATGGGCAGGAAATAGTGCTGTTGTTCCAGTTAGAAAACAAGCTTGTTATGGTTGTTTTATGAGAATCAACGATAAAACAAACGCTCTTGTTGTTCAAAGCGAAGATATCATAACATGTCCACATTGCGGAAGAATTCTTTTTAAAGAAATCTCGTCAGCTCAGGAATCTTAAGATTAGTGAGTAAATTTTTTATCTTTACTTATCTTTTTGTGCTATGGATTATATATATCATAGCACTTCCTGTTTTGTTTTTCATCTCATTATTTAGCAAATACAAAAACGCAATCCCTGCAAGATTTTTTTTACACAAAAACGAAAAATTTGAAGAAGGTGGCGTTTGGTTTCATGCTTGCTCTTTAGGCGAAGTTAGCTCTCTTTTGCCACTTATAAACACTATAAAAGATGAAAAGATAAACATAAGTGTTATAACACAGACTGGTTTTGATAAAGCAAAAACGCTTAGTGAAAATGTAAGATTTTTACCATTTGAGATATTTTTACCTTTTTGGATTACAAAACAGAAGATTTTAGTTGTCACTGAAGCCGAGCTTTGGCTTATGTTATTTTTTGTAGCAAAGCAAAAAGGTGCAAAGACTATTTTGGTAAATGCTAGAATTAGTGATAATTCACATCATAGATATAAAAAATTTAAATGGTTTTATAAAAGACTTTTTTCAAACATTGATGAAGTTTATGCACAAAGCAAGATTGACAAAGAGAGACTTGAAGATTTAGGTGCAAAAAACGTAGAAGTAACAGGAAACATCAAAAGTGCTTTTGTTGCAAAAGCCACAAAAAATTACGCTCCAAATTTGAGTATTTATGATAAAGTGATAACGCTTGCAAGTACACACATCGGCGAAGAAGCTATGCTTTTAGATGAGCTTGACAAAGTAAGTCTTCATAACACTTTAGTTATCGTCGTACCAAGACATCCTGAGAGATTTGACGCAGTTCATAAACTCATACAGTCGTGGTCAAACAAAAAAGGTAAAACTTATAGCAGGTTTTCAAGAGATGGATTTGATACGCCTTGCGATGTTATGCTTTGCGATGTTGTAGGTGAACTTGTAAATATTTACGCTATAACAGATATAACAATTCTTGGAGGCTCCTTTATCGAAGGTGTTGGCGGACACAATCCACTAGAACCTGCAAGTTTTCACAACTCTATCATTTCAGGACCATACTTTTATAACCAAAAAGAGTTATATGCTAAAGTTGATGGTATAGTTATTTGTGACATTGATCATGTTGCAAAAATCATAAAAGAGGGATTGCCAAAAACCTCCATAAAAAGCCTTGATAATAATAACGTTATCATCAAAAGTATTTTAAAAACAAAATAATTCTTTTACATGTAAAAATGTTTACATGTAAACAAACATCCAAAAGGAACAAAACAGATGGCAGATGTAATGGACAAAGCTTATAAATTATTAGCTTTGCAAGAGAAGATTTCAAACAGAGCCGCAAAAGAGTTGATAGATAGAGGCGTAGTTTACGCTTTGGGAAAAAAAGTCATCGTTGCAAGAGCAGATATAAAAGTTGGGACTACATTTAAAGTTGAAAAGTTAAATAAACCAAAAATCATTTTCGAAGATGAGAAAATTATGGCTATCGATAAGCCAGCTTATCAAACAGCTGAAGAGATAGCTTTGATGTTCAAGCAAACTCTGCTTCATAGACTTGACAAAGAGACAACTGGAGTTTTGCTTTTGAGTAAAGATGAAGAGTTTACAAAAGAGGTTATTGAAACTTTCAAAAGTCATAGAGTAGAAAAAACTTACCTCGCTATAGTTTCTGGAAAGTTTATAGAACCAGTGAAAGTTGACAGTCCGATTTTAACTATAAAAACAAATTCTGGAGCATACAGCAAAATAAGCAAAGATGGAAAAAGTGCTGTGAGTTTTATAGAACCAAAGTTGGTTGAGGGGAAACGCTCTTTAGTTGAAGTAAAGATTGAAACAGGAAGAACTCATCAAATTCGTGCTCACTTAAAAAGTATAGGATTTCCAGTGATTGGAGATGAAAAATATGGTGGCAAACCAAATAGCAGAATTTTGCTTCACGCTTACAAAATCTCACTTCTTGGTTATAGCTTCACTTCACCGCTTCCAGAAGAGTTTGCAAAGTTTGGCAAAAATGCTTAAGAAAAGCTTTTTTTAAGCCTTAATTTAGTTTAAAGCAAGCTTTTTGTATTATTGCGTTCTTTTTGTATAAAAAGATGAAAAATAGATATTTTTAAAGAGGAAAATTAGTGTTTGATGTATTAACAGAATCGTTTAAATCTGCTATAAATAAGATCCGTTTTAGCGATGATGAAAAGGCACTAAAAAACGCACTTGAAACTTTAAAAAAATCTCTTTTAAAAGCTGATGTTCATCACAAAGTTGTAAAAGAGTTACTTGTTCAAGTTGAAATTGATACAAAAAAAGCTGGAGTTGGACAAACTCAATTTTTAAAAGCAATTAGAGAAAATCTAACAAATGTTTTAACAGTTGCTGGAAATCAAGGTTTTGTATTTACTTCAAAACCACCAACCGTTGTTTTGATGATTGGTTTGCAAGGAAGCGGTAAAACAACAACAACGATAAATTTATCAACATATTTAAAACAGATAAAAAAGAAATATTTAGTTGCCTCTTGTGACTTGCAAATATTGGCGGCAGTTGAGCAGTTAAAACAACTTTGTTCACAAAATGAGATAGATTTATATATTGATGATAGTGAAAAAAATCCTGTAAATATAGCAAAAGCAGCTCTTAAAAAAGCAAAAGATGAGCTTTATGATGTTTTGCTAGTGGATACTGCAGGACGTTTCGCTATTGATGAAGTTTTAAT
>JBKECC010000073.1:0-1620 GCA_047974135.1 Campylobacteraceae bacterium
GTATATGATTTTGAAAAGAATGTAATCATTCCAGAAATTTATGATGATATTTATCCAATCCTAAAAGACAGATTTGTAAAAGATGGATATGTATACTTAGTAAAAAAGAGTGACAAAAAAGGATTTGTAGATAAAAATGGAACTGTTTTAGTTGATTTAAAATATAAAGAGCAACTTGCATTAAATAAAGATGAAATCATATTTTCTGTTGATAAAAACTGTGGAGTTATGGATATAAATGAAACTATTTTGTTGGAACCAAGGTATGAATTTTTATCTTTTACTGGTATAAAAGGGTTGTATATAACTACAAAAGATAATCTTTTTGGTGTGATAGGAGTGGATGGAAAATTTCTTTTGGAACCGAAATATGATTTTATAACAGGTTTTATTGATAATGGCAATATTTTGGTATATAAAGATTCTGAGCAGATTATATTTGAGTATAAAGATGACAAGTTAAAAGCAATAAGTAAGTTAGATTATGCAAAAAGTTTAGCTGCTTTATACGATAAGCCTTTTCCACACAAAAACAAAGATGGTTTTTATGGTTTTGTAAATAAAAAAGGTGACTGGGCAATCAAGCCAATTTATAGCATGGCTGGTGAATTTTCAGATTCTGGTTATGCAATAGTTGTATCTAAAGATAATCTGGTGAAAATTATTAACACTAAAGGTAACATGATACTAAGTAATGAGTTAGTTTGTGATTTTGAAGTTATCAAAGATAAAAATGGAAAAATCATCTACCCACTTAAATCAAAAAAAGAGATTTGCAAAAAGTAACTTATTTTTTTACATGTAAAAGCTTTTACATGTAAAGATTTTATAGTAAAAGTTACTTTTTTGAGTTACAATTCGCACCTTAATTTTAATAAAAGAAGTTTAATGAGTTCAGTTTACAAAGTTTGGATACCCGTTTTTTGCCTATCTTTTTCGGCTTTTATATTTAATACAACAGAGTTTGTCCCCATAGCACTTTTGAGTGATATCGCAAAAGATTTTAGTATCAGCGAAGCAAAAGCAGGGCATATGATAACCTTGTACGCTTGGTGTGTTACTATACTTTCACTTCCACTCATGTTACTCACTGCAAAGGTTGAGCGAAAAAAACTCTTGATGTTTTTGTTTGTGATATTTATCGTTGGGCATCTTTTGTCATTTTTTGCTTGGAATTTTTACGTTTTGCTTGGTGGAAGATTTTTTATAGCTTGTGCACATGCAGTGTTTTGGTCTATAACTGCTTCACTTGCCTTTAGGCTTGCACCAAATGGAAAAGGGGCAAGAGCTCTTAGTTTTTTAGCAACAGGAAGCGCGCTTGCAACGGTTTTGGGACTTCCTCTTGGTCGTATGATAGGACAAGCTTTTGGTTGGAGAGAGACGTTTTTAGTTATAGGAATACTTGCTCTTTTTGCTATGCTTTCACTGTTTCGTTATTTACCAGTTTCACCAAGTGGCAAAGTTGGAAACTTAAAAAGTGTTCCTATGCTTTTTAAAAGAGGGATGTTAGTTAGCGTATTTCTTTTAACCGCTCTTGTTGTAACTGCTCAATTTTGTGCTTATTCATACATAGAGCCTTTTACTATACAAGTATCAAACTTTAGTGAAAGTTTTGCAACT
>JBKECC010000071.1:0-7397 GCA_047974135.1 Campylobacteraceae bacterium
AAGTGACGACTTCCTATGACAACTTCTTTATTGTTTACTGAAGTTTTAACACCATGAGCTACGATAAATTCAACTTCATCATGGTGCATATGGATAAATCCACGATCCCTTGCAGCTTTTACAACTGCTTCTGCAACAGGGTGAAAGTAGTGCTCTTCAGTACTAGCTGTTAAGTTTAAGATCTCCGCTTCACTCCAATTTTCATCATAAGAGTTTACCGTTAAAACCTCTAGCGTTCCTTTTGTTAAAGTTCCTGTTTTATCAAATACAAAAGTATCAGCATTTGAGAGCGCTTCTAAAACCTTTGCTCCTTTGATTAAGATACCATTTTTCCCAGCTTCTGCAATTGCAGATTTAAATGCAACTGGAGTTGCTAGTTTTAGCGCACAAGAGTAGTCAGCTTGCAAAACTGCTGCTAATCTTTCAGTATTTCTTGTTAAAAGATATGAAAACGCGGCAAGTCCCAAAGTTACAGGAACAAGTTTATCAGCTAACTTTGTTGCTTTTAAACCTATGGAAGATTTCTCTTCAAGTGAGCTTAGTATATATCTTTTAATCCTTGCAGTTGCTGTATTGTCTCCAACTTGCTCTGCCCAAATCTTTATACGTCCCTCATCAACGATAACGCCAGAAATTACTCTATCGCCTCTTGATTTTTTAACTGGCTCTGCTTCGCCCGTCATAGATACTTGATTTACCGAAGCATTTCCTTCGACTATATGTCCATCAACAGCTATGGTTTCACCAACTCCAACAACAACGATATCGCCTATTTTTAGATTTGCTGCAGGGATTTGTTCTAAAATTTTCTCTTTTTTTACAACTCTTTCAACCCAAACTTTTTCTATGTTTGGTTTACTTAACTCTTTTACTAAATCATCGCTTCTTTGAACAGTTGTCTCTTCTATGTATTCACCGAGTTCCAAAAGTGCGTTTGTACTATTTGCAGCAGTAAAATCGCGTCTTGCCAAAGACACACCAACTGCCATAGCTTCTAAAACTTTTGAAGTTAAGCCCTCGCTTACAAGCTCTCTTACTCCATGATACATCAAAGGAGCAGAAGCTAAAGTGCTTATAGCCATTTTTGTTGTATTGTCTGGCGCAAGCGGAGTAACCACTAAAGCACTAGCAGCTCTTATAAGTCCTGCTGTACTTGGTTCCTCTCTTAGGCTAGAACTATTTGTATTTTTAACTTTACATGTAAAAGATGAAAAATCAATCTTTTGGAGGTTTTTTTCTAACATAGCAACATCTTTAAAGCCATTTTTGTTAAATAGTGTAAAAGATTTTGCTTTGATATTTACCTTTGCCTCTGTTACATCATTTAGACTCTCTAAAGCAATTATGAGATTATTTATATCTGTTTTACTCTCAAGAAGAGGGCATTTATATCTTCTTCTTTTTGGGCTTTGATGTATACATGTAAATGTTTTCATTTTTACTTCTTAGTTTTTTTCTTCAACTTCTGCTTTTGCATCTTCAAAACGCTCTTTAAGTTCTTCAAATCCAGCTTGAAGCACATTTGTTCCTTTTGCAACAACTTTAAAAAGTGCTTTTTGTGCTTTATCGTTTGTTAAAACATAAGCTATTGCAAGTCCAGCTATCGCACCAACTGCAAAATCTACGCCTTGTGAACCAAAGAGATGTGTTTTTGTAGTTGTAACTGTGGTTGTTGAATTTCCACTTGCATCAACTTTTATATATGGATTTTCACTCATTATAGTTACCTCTTCAGCATTTTTGATTTTTTCACTCATAGTATCTCCTCATCTTTTGTTTTAAGTGCTGAAATTTTATCAACCGCGTAAACACCAGCCAAACCAACACTAAGTGCAAGAAGTGATTTTAAGTACTGCTTGTTGCCTATATAGTTTGTAGCTGCGATTGCTGAGCCTGTTGCAACTCCACCTTGAAGTCCAAGTTTTATACTTTTTTTAGCTACATCTTTTTTTGAAATCTTTTTATTTAAAGCGTAGTTATAGCTAATTCCAGCTGCTATAATCGAAGCAGCAAATGCTCCACTTATAGCATTTCCTGTAACTGAACGAGGTGTGCCTGTATTAATTGTTGGTAGCATCTTTTTTCCTTGTTATATTTTTTTTAACTGCAGGTTTTACTGGCTTTTTTTCTTGCAACTTCTTTTCACCCTTAAGAGCCAATTCACTTGTTTTTCTAAGAGTTTTTGCTGCAACTTCTTTTGTTTTCTCTAAGCCAGTCTCAGCAAAATTTTCTACTTTATCGGCACTCTCTTTTGTGCAACTTTTTACTTTTTTAAATGTCTTTTTCGCCTCATCAATAATTTTGTCTTTATTGTTCAAAGCTAGAATAGCAGCTCCGCCAGCAACAACGCCAGCTAAAAATAGTGGTAATGCCATTTTCTACTCCTTAATTTTTATAGAATCTTTTTTTGTGTCATTTGAACACAACTCATAAACAACTAACGCAACACCGATAAACAAACCAAATATAAAATAAAGTGAACTCATTTTTCACCTCCGTCATTTTCTTTATCATCTTTAATCTCTTTTGCAACCATCGCACCAAGTCCTCCTAAAAGAACTCCTGAAATGAGTGGCAAATTCAAACTTCCAAGCATTTTATTTACTTGTTCGGGCTTAATATTTCCACTTGCTAAATCATTTGCAAGGTTAGAAAATTCACCAACTTTTTCTATTATCTTCTCTTGCGAAAAACTTGACAATTCACTGCTTTGTTTTGTATTTACATGTAAAAAGTTTCTATACTGAGGCAGTAACTCATTATATGAAAGCGCTTGCAATTTGTAAAATAGGTCTTTTATATCTTCTTCTTTTACTAAAGGAATAAACTTGTTATACATCAAAATCATTGAAAGCTCATCAGCCACGCCAATCTCGCAAGCTTCTAAAAATGAGTTTGAGAGTTTGATATAAGATGTTGTTGTATTTTTTACAAGCTCTACTTCATACTTTTCAAACAAAACAACCAAAGCTCCAATGGCTTCCTCTTCGCATTTTAAAACATCTACAAATGGAGGAATTGAACTAAATTTTTCAACTAATAATTTTGCTTTTTCATATAATTTTATATGCGAAAATAGAGCAATTCTCAAGGCTTGGTATTCAACCTTTGTTTTACTATCTTCGTTTATAATTTGTCCAAGCAAATACGCTTCATCTTTATTTCTCTTCAAGCTATCTCCTTTGCAAGCTTATTTAAAAGTGCAGTTGTCTCAGTAAGATTATCTCCACTTATCAAATCTTCCCAAAGTTTCATTGGAAAAATACTATCATCATAATTTATAGTAACAGAACCCATAAGAGGTATAACTTTTACATCTTTTATGCCATTTATCTTTTTTGGTATATCGCTAATACTTGTAAGTGAAAGCTTTTTGCCATCAAAATCATCTTTTAGCTTTACTATTTCAGGACTTATTCTAACTCTAAGTCTTCCACGTGAATGATGAATCACGCTTAAATATTTTGATATTTTTAAAAGCTCCGCTGTACTTATCGTCATAATTTTCCTTTTATTTGTGAAATAGTACATACTTTTTTGTAAACTGTCGCAAATTACTATTTTGTAATCGTTATCATTTCGTAATAATTTTGATAATGTACTAGCTGCACTCTTCGCAAAGCCCGAAAAGTAGGAGACTATGTGAGAGAAGCAAAAAATCTTTTTTACTTGCTATATCCTCTTGGTATCCTTCAAGTGAACTATCATAAAACTCAACAATCTTATGACAATTTGTGCAAATGATATGATCATGATGATAGGCTGCATTTAACTCATAAAAAGTTTTTTTACTTGGGTCATTTGGAAGTGATAGGGCGTTTATGATTTTAAGTTCAACTAACAAATTTACAATGCTGTAAATAGTAGTTTTAGAAAGTTTGCAAGAAAAAGTAGAGTTAACTATTTTAGTAATCTCTTCAATGCTTAAATGCTCATCGTGACTATATAAAACTTCTACAACATAGTTTCTGTTTTGCGAGTAGTTAAGCCCGAGTTCTTTAAGAGTAGCGTTCATTTTTTCTAAAAGTGAATCGCAAGATATAGTAACTTTATTTTTCATGATTTGATGATATTGCCTATCGTTTTTATTGAATTATAATTATATAAAAATTATTCAAATTTTTGCTTAAAAAACTGCTCAAATATTCACCTAAACAACTATTTGCTAGAATTTTTCTTTTTACATGTAAGGAATATTTTTGAACAATTTCACAACCTGTCCACTTGACTGTTTTGATGGATGTAGCGTAATCTTGGAAAATGGCAAATTAAAAGGAGATAAAACTCATCCAATCACAAAAGGATTTTTATGTCCACATTTGAACAATTGGTTTAACCACAAAAGGTTGGAATTTGCAAGTTTTGATGGCAAGAAAATAACACTTGATGAAGCTAAAAATATCCTACTTGAGAAACTAAAAAATACCCCAAAAGAGAAAATCCTTTTTTATAAAGGAAGCGGAAATCTTGGGCTTATGCAAAATATCTCTAAACTTTTTTTCTCGCAAATAGGCGCTATTGTTGCAAAAGGTTCACTTTGTGATGAAGCTGGAGGTGTTGGCATAGAAGAGGGGCGTGGGGCAAATCTTGCACTTTCTCCTTTACATGTAAATAAAAGTGAAGTTGTCATAATTTGGGGAAGAGACATAAATATAGCAAATTCACACATGATGCCAGCATTAAGTGGAAAAACTCTCATAACCATTGATGTTATAAAAACTCCGATAGCAAAAAGGTCTAAACTTTTTTTACATGTAAAGCCAAAAAGCGATATATACTTAGCATTTTTACTCTCAAGAATAGCTCTTTTAGAAGATATACAAGATAGTGATTTTATAAAATCAAAAACTGAGAATTTTGAAGAGTTTAAAGAGTTCATAGAGTTTATGCCCATAGTGAAACTTTCAAAAAAATGCGGTATAAGTTTGCAGGAAATTGGTGATTTTTTAAATATCATAAAGGGTAAAAAAGTCTCTATTTTAGTTGGAACAGCCGTTCAAAGATACAACTTTGGACACTCGGTTTTAAGAGCAATTGACTCATTTGCAGCAACTTTAGGACTTTTTGGTAAAGTTGGTACTGGCGTTACTTATCTTAGTAACAGTGCTCTTGGTTTTAAAAATCCATTTAATATTAATACCAAAAGAGATTCATTGGTTAATGCTGATTTTTCAAAATATGATTTGGTTTTTATCCAAGGAGCAAATCCAGCTGTTAGTATGCCTTCATCTCTAAAAGCTATAAGTGAGTTAAAAAAAGTGCCTTTTTTAGTCTATTTTGGTTTACATGTAAATAAAACTTCTGCTCTAGCAAACTTGAGTATTCCTGCAAAAAGCTTTTTAGAAAAAGAAGATATAAAATATAGTTATGGGCACGAATATATAGGTTTTATGGACGCTTTAGAAAAAAATGAAAATGCACTAAGTGAGTATGAACTCATGACATTTTTGATGGATAATTTTGACATTTCATACAAAACCGTAAAAGAGTATATCGATGAATCACTAAATGAAAATGTGGCTTTTAGAGACAATCTTCCTATCAATAAAATGTACGAAGAGTATCCATACAAAAGTGGTTTTTACACCAAAAGTAAAAAGTTTATATTTTTAGATGAGTTTGAAGATTTATTTGATTTAAACGAGGAAATGGGAGATTTTTACTGTATTTTCCAAAAATCACTACATTCACTAAACTCTCAGTTTAACGTAAAAACGGAAGTTTTTGTGCCAAGCGAGATTGGATTTTTTGATAATGATGAAGTTATGGTAAAATCACGTTTTGGCGAAGCAAAGTTTATAGTTAAAACAGATGATGATTTGCACAAAGATACGATTTTG
The DNA here is from genome assembly GCA_047974135.1 of Campylobacteraceae bacterium. Taxonomy (GTDB): domain Bacteria; phylum Campylobacterota; class Campylobacteria; order Campylobacterales; family Campylobacteraceae; genus JAIRQK01. Next base: position 5,841 of record JBKECC010000071.1, read on the forward strand.
ATATTTGCTGGCAATGAAAAATCAAACTATATAACGCCTCCTTTTACTTCACAAAAGGGAGATTGTGCTATTTTTCAAGATTTTAAAGTAACTCTAACAAAGGTTTAAATATGGATGATATTGACGAACTCATCGAAGATGCACTTCTTTTAGTAGAACAAAACTTTTATTTTTTACACGCTGGAGAGTTTTTTGCAAGATTAATCAAAAAAGAGGATTTAAGTAACAAGGTAGAAGATATAGTCCTAAACAGATACGATATCTCTTCGTATAAACTTCAATCACGCTTCACACTTGAAGACTTAAGAGATGCACTTGGAAAATCAAAAGAAGAGATTGGTCTTTTTGAGTATTTTGTAGAGTTTAACTCAATTCGTGGTATTTGCATGGCAACTGTTGAAGCCCTAAGACTTGAAGGTGGCTTTAGAGATTTTATGTTTGATGTGCTTGGAAAAGAGCGATTTGAAGAGATTTATGACATACTCTCTTTTGTAAGAAATGTACTCTCTCACAATATCCACGCAGAAATTAGACTAAGTTTTAAAGATTATGATGGAACAAAAAGACGAATTTTTAGAATGAGAAGAGACCCAAAAATAGCCTTTAGCTTTATCTATTCACAAGATTTACCTGGTATTGTTCCACCACAAAGCACTTACGGTTTTAGTTGTTATGTTGATTTTGAAAGCATGGATGAAACAACTCTATTTTTAGATGTTTTAAATACATGGGAGCTTTTGATGCTTTGTGAACTATGTTTCAATCTAGTTCAAGCGTACCGAATTCATCAAAAAAATACATAAAAAAACAGTTTTTTATTAACTCTAAAACTGTTTTCTTTTTGATTTAAGCTATCATTACCCAAAAAACAGACAAAATTTTGCCTAAATTTTAATCATAAGTCATAATTTAATTGTGTTATTATTTTTCATTCCACATGAGGAAAAATCCATGAAAAATAAAACAACATGTCCGCTTGGCTGTTTTGATGGGTGCAGTGTAGTTTTGGAAGATGATAAACTAAAAGGCGATAAGTCTCATCCAATCACAAAAGGGTTTTTGTGTCAAAACCTCAATAGTTGGTTTAAACACAAAAGATTAGATTACGCAAGTATTGATAACGAAAAAATCACACTTGTTGAAGCAAAAAACATTCTACTTAAAAAAATCAAAGAAACCCCAAAAGATAAAATCCTCTTTTACAAAGGAACTGGAAATCTTGGACTTATACAACACTTCTCAAAACTTTTTTTCTCAAAAATAGGTGCTGTTGTAGCCAAAGGCAATCTTGGCAATGAAGCAGGAGGGGTTGGCGTAAAAGAGGGACGTGGGGCAAATTTAACACTTTCACCTTTACATGTAAGCAAAAGTGAAGTTGTTATAGTTTGGGGGAGAGATATAAATATAGCAAAGTCTCACATGATGCCAGCCACAAAAGATAAAACAATCGTCGTGATTGATGTTGTAAAAACTTCCGTAGCCAAAAAAGCAGAACTTTTTTTACATGTAGAACCAAAAAGCGATATATACTTAGCCTTTTTACTCTCAAAAATCGCT
>JBKECC010000075.1:0-5717 GCA_047974135.1 Campylobacteraceae bacterium
TTTTACTTTTTATGTAGTGAAATATTTTATTTAATGTTACTATTGGTAATATTAAAAAGTTTTATGTAACTTTTTTTCTCTTTTTATAAATGATAGAAGCAACAATAGATGAAGCTATAAAGACAACTCCAACAAGTCCAGTTACAACTTCATGAATATGAAATTTGATACTTAAAAGCATGATGACCGCTAATGCACCAATAGCCCAATGAGCTCCACTTTCTAAGTAAACAAACTCATCAAGAGTTCCCTTATCTACAAGATAGATTGTGATGGAACGTACAAAAATAGCACCAATTCCAAGTCCAAGCATAATCAAAACTATGTCTTTTGTGATAGCAAAAGCTCCTATAACTCCATCAAAACTAAAAGATGCATCAAGAACTTCAAGATATAAAAATCCTCCTATGCTTCCTTTTTTTACTAACTCGCCACTTCCTTCTTGTTTTGCTTCCAAAAGTGAACTTATGCCTTTCACGCCAAGATAGATTAAAACTCCTTGTAAACCAAAAAGAAGCACCGAGAGTTGTCTCTCAGCCGGAACTACTTGTATAACTGCCATTAAAATCAAAAGTGCTACAAAAACAGCAGCTGAGTTTATATTGCCAAAGTTTGCAAGTCTTTTTTCTACAAAGCCTATCCAGTGTGTAGATTTTTCACTATCAAACATAAAATTTAAAAATACTAAAAGTAAAAACATACCACCAAATGTTGATATTTCAGCATGATAAGTTGTGAGTTGTTTTGAGTATTCGTTCGGATTTTGCAAAGCTAAATTCCAAACTTCTATTATGCCTAAATCAGCAGTGTGAGATACGATTGCAAGTGGAAAAAATAGTCTCATGGCAAAAACTGCCACAAAGATACCAACGGTTAAAAATATCTTCTTCCAAAACTCATCCCAATTTTTTAGTACAGATGCGTTTACTACTGCATTGTCAAAAGAGAGAGATACTTCCATGATGCCTAAAACTGCAACAACAAACAATGTAGCAGGAACTACACCCCAACCACCATGACTATATCCCCACCATGCAGCAACCGCCAAACACACAGCGGTAAAGAGAAAAGAAAATCCAAAATGTTTCAAAAAAATTCCTTTTATTTTAAAAATAAAAGCGTATCAAATCTAAACTTTTAAACTCTTTTAGCACCTTTACATGTAAAGATTAAATTTATTCAACCAAAATTTTTGATTTTAATTTTGAATTATCAGTCTATTATTAAGAAAAATTAATTTTTATTCACTCTTTTCGACTGCACTTCTGATGATATCAACTCCATATTTTTTGCGTAAAAGTGTTAGCTTTTCATCTAGTTTTTTTGCCTTTAAATCTTCATTTACATGTAAAAGCGAAAAGGTTTTTTTTGAGTGTTCATCTACAAAGTTTGAAGCATTTATACTAAAGTGGTGAATTTTGCTCTGTTTATATATGTCAAGTTTTTCAAAAGTCTCAAGCATCAAATTTTTAAAAAAACTTTCGCTAAACATCCTGTCAACACTAAAAGAGACTTTTGATTTCATGCCGTTTTCATAGCGTATTTTAAAGTAAAACGTCGAAGGACTAAGGTTTAATCTCATGATTGTATGACTTAAGTGACGTGTTAAGATGACAACTCTTCTTTTTGCCTCATCTCTATCCACCAAAGGAGCAAAATTTCTAGAAATTCCTATAGAACTTCTGTCGTGAAAAGGCTCAACTGCGTCTTTATCTTCGCCAGTTACTCTTTTGTATAAATCCTTGCCGATACGCCCCCAGTTTTCTATCAAAGGTTTTGCTGCTATAAGTTCTCCAAGAGTTGTGATGCGGTAATCGTAAAGTTTTTTTTGTAATGCTCTACCGATTCCTGCAAACTCTTCAACTTTTTGATTTTTTACAAACTCTCTTATCTCCTCTTTTTTTACTACGGTTAATCCAAAAGGTTTATTAAAATCAGTTGCAAATTTTGCTATCCATTTTGTGCTTGAAGCACCGATAGAGATTGGTAAATCAAACTTTTTTAAAATCTCATCTTGCAAGTTTTTTATAAATTCATATGTGTTTTCATCTTCTATATATCCGTTTAAATCGCCCCAAAACTCATCGATACTATACTGTTCTAAAACGGGTATTTTTGTTTGCAAAAACTCTTTGAGTCTTACTGAAAGAAGTTGATAAAAGAGATGGTCTCCTGAAACAACTAAAAGTTTTGGACACATTTTAAGAGCATCTTTTAAAAGCGTTCCTGTTTTTATACCAAACTTTTTTGCTTCATAACTTTTTGCTATGACTATGCCGTGGATTCTGCTAAATTCGTCTACAAACTCCTCTTTATAAGCGTTTTTGTTAAATGGTTTAAATTCTCTGTGATGCTGAAAAATGCTGTTAAATGCGCCGACACTTTTTGTCATCGTAACTTTTGTGTCTTGTGGGGAAAATATCTTTGTATCACCACTTTTGCAAACAACAACAGGCTTATTTTTAAGCAGTGGTGTTCTTGTTCGCTCAGCTGAAACAAAAAAACAGTCCAAATCAAGATGTATAATCACAACAAAACCTTTTACATGTAAAGTTTTGCTATTTTATAACTATTTTTTGATTTGCTTTTATTTTATTTCAAAATGAAATTTGTGAGTTTTACATGTAAACTCGAAGTACATTATGAAGTACATAAACTGTTTATTTGATTTATAAAAAGACGGGAATTGTGGGGTTGTGTATTTGTATATTTTGTGAAAAAAAGTAAAGTGGCTCCGGATGCTGGATTCGAACCAGCGACCAAGTGATTAACAGTCACCTACTCTACCGCTGAGCTAATCCGGAATATTTAACAAAGAGACGAAATTATAGAGAAAATTGTCTAAAAAGTCAAGAGATTTTTAACTTTTTTATACTTACATGTAAAAGTTTTTACGCCAACTTATAAAATTCAACATTTGCAACATTTACGAGTTTGATTTTTCCCTCTTTTTCTAATTTATGGAGCAATTCATTTGTTGCTTCATCAAAGAGCATTTTCATGTCTTCCTTGCTTTGTGGACGTTTGTCTAAAAGTGACAATATCTCATCGATACTAAGGCTTGTTTTTGCCCTTAAGCTCTCTACTCTTTTTGCTATAACAACTGGGATATTTTGTATGTTTTTTGATAGAGCTTTTAGCACTTCATAGCTTACAGGTTTTACTCTGTACGCACTTGGTCTATCGATGGTGCTTATATCAACGCGCGATGGTTTGATTTCATTTATAACTTCATTTAATGCTAAAAATTCATCTCTTGTATCGTTTAAATTTTCAACTACTAAAACTTCTAAAACAAGCTCGTTTTTGAAGATTTTTCTAAAGTTTTTCATGCCTTCTATGATTTTTAAAAGGTCTACACTTTTTGCTGGTCTATCTATCTTTTTAAATGTTAAAGGATTTACACTATCAAGTGAAAGTTTTACTATGTCGATATCTAAAAGTGCGGTTTGAACCTCATCTTTACAAATATTTGAGCCATTTGAAAGTATTAAAAGTTTTTTATCTTTTTTGATTTTGTTTAGCTCAAACACCAACTCTTTTAAATGCGGATACAAAGTTGGTTCGCCATTTGCAGTTAAAGTTATAACATCAATGTTTTCATGCTTTAAAAGTGCTGCTTTTACCGCTTCAACTACATCTTTAACAAGTGGAGGATTTTGGATAGATTCAACAACTTTTGCACCCTTTAACTCACAGAACAAACAGTCAAAGTTGCACTGTTTTGCGTTTGGGCTTAAATCAATCCCCAAGGAGAGTCCAAAACGGCGAGATAAAACGGGTCCAAAAGTTAAATTCAATCTGTTTTCTTTTTACATGTAAAGGTTAAATAGCGCTTTTTTCTTGCACTGTTTTTATAAAATATTTTGCATTTTCAACTGGAATGTCTGGAAGTATGCCGTGTCCTAAGTTAAAAATGTGTCTTTCGTTTTTCATAACTTTAATGATTTTATCGACACCTTCATCTATTGCACTTTTGCTATAAAGCCTTGTTGGTTCCATGTTTCCTTGTAAAACGTACTTTCCTCCAAGCTTCTCATGTGCTAGCTCTATAGGAGTTGACCAATCAACACCAAAAACATCAAAATTGCCATCAATTTTGTCTAAATATCCACTAATTCCTTTTGGAAACATGATGATAGGAATGTGAGGATATTTTGCTTTTAAGTAGTCACAAAGCTCTTTCATGTAAGTCCAGCTAAACTCAAAAAATGCACTTTCTTCTAAAGCACTTGCCCATGAATCAAAGATTTGTACAGCATTTATGCCGCTTTTTATCTGATTTTCCATATAAAGCTTTAAAGCTTCAGTCACCTTTTTAAGAAGTGAGTGCAACAACTCTGGATTTGTGTAGAGCAGTTTTTTTACTTTTGCATAAGTTTTAGTTCCACTTCCTTCTATCATGTAAGTAGCAAGAGTCCATGGAGCTCCACAAAAACCAATCAAAGCTTTATCATTTGGTAATTTTGTTCTTATCTGTCTAATAGCTTCATAAACATACTCTAACTCTTTAGCAGCTTTTTCTACACTTAGAGCTTCTAAATCTTTACATGTAACTATAGGTTTTGTAAAAAGTGGTCCTTCACCTTGAATAAACTTTAACTCCATGCCCATCTCAAGAGGGACAACGAGTATATCGCTAAAAAGTATCGCAGCATCAACGCCTAATATATCAACTGGCTGGATAGTTACCTCGCATGCTTTTTTTGGGTCCTTACAGAGAGATAAAAAATCTCCTGCTTCCTTTCTTACTCTCATATATTCAGGTAGATAACGTCCTGCTTGTCTCATCATCCAAACAGGAGTATATGGAGTTTTTTTGCCAAAACATGCGTCGATAAAAATCATTTAATGCTTTCCGCCTTTATTTAAGTAGTAGAGACCAAACGCTAGAAGGAAAATCGCTCCAGCAAAATACATCATCTCTAAAGGAGTTTTGTAGCTTATGTAAGTTACCTTTTGGAAAAACTTAACTATCAAAACCATGATAATAACTTTTGCAATTTTATCTTTTAGTTGGTCAATAGAGTGAACTTCTAAAACGCTTAAACCCTTCTCTTTTGCATCTTTAATCTCGGAAATGAAAAGTTCATAAACACCAAAACTAAAGATTAAAAGCACAAGAGCGATCAAATATAAGTCAATCGCTCCTATGATGCTACCTAACACATCATCATGAAAGGTTTTGTCTTGAACACCATTTACGTAGTAATCCCAAGCTTCACCAAAAACGCTTAAAATATCGTAACTTGCAACAACAAATATGATAATTGCACCGATTAAACTAAAGATAACAGCAAGGAATGTTATAAATCTACTTTGTAAAAAAGCTTGTTCAAATTTTCTCATCATTAATTGTTTTCTTCCATTTCTATCCATTTTAGACCAATTCTAACTGCGTTTGTTGCGGCTCCAACGCGGATTTGGTCAGCAACGCACCAAAGGTGTAAGATATTGTCTTCATTTATATCTTTTCTGATTCTTCCAACATAGGTAAAATCTGTATCTGTTGCGATTGTAGGCATTGGGTATTTTTTGTTTGCAACATCATCAACCAAAACAACACTTGGAGCTTTTTCTAAAACCCTTCTTGCTTCTGCAACGTTTACATCTTTTTCAAAGTGTATAGTAATCGCTTCAGAGTGAGAACGCATAACAGGAACTCTTACACAAGTCGCGCTTATTTGCATTTTTTTGCTCATGATTTTTTGAGTCTC